>NZ_CABSQO010000006.1:0-122280 GCF_902479755.1 uncultured Tissierella sp.
CTGAAAGGTCGCCGTTGCTATGCTATTTATACATGATATTATTAATCGCTTACGAATATCTTGAGAAAAGGAGGAATTTAGAAAACAATGTAGAATAATATTAGGATAGATAGTTATTAGTTGGTTGTCATTATTGATAACCTTAATCGAGGAGGTATTATGTTATGCTTAAGAACTTTTTATCTTTCGAGAAAGATTCTGCTTTTAGTCTTATGGAGAGGATCTTTTATATAGGAATATTTACTTTATTTCTTCCAGCTTTTTGGATAGGAAAATATTTTGCTGTTTTATTTCCAGCAACCCATCAGATTCCAGCAGAGACACCTGGTTGGTTTACTTTTACATCTGGGCCTAATATCATACTTGGTATTTTAATTGGCATAGGTTTCTTAATTATATCGATTTTAATCTGGAAAATCATTTGCCAAGCTCTATTGATAATTCTTCAAGCCTGTGAAACCTATATAGATAATAATGAGAAGTAATAACTAGAGAAAATATTGTGTATTACTATTGGTAATCCAGCTGAAGGAATGTACCATAGAATGGGATCTTTCTCAGGGGTTAAGTTCATAGACATGTATTTGAAATAAGCATAAAGATAATGTTGTAACTTAAAGTTTTTAGAGAGTAAGAACATTTATTTAGGAGGACGATGTAGTTGAATAATATAGATAAACATAATAGACTTCAAGAAGAGTGTTTTTCATATAGAGTATCAAAAGATAACAAAGTATTTATATTCTGGCATGAAAAACAGGTAATGATTCTGAAAGGTAAAGATAGTGAGAAGTTTTTAGCTAAAATAGAAAATGCAGATACCCTAGAGTCACAGTTAATTATGGCTAAAATTACTGGTAATTTCAAACGTGGAAATGAAAAAATAAATAAGGTGAGGAAATAAAAATGAAGCTACTGGATGATTTATGTAATCATTTATATGATATGGACGTGGAGTGGTATCTTTGTGGAGGATTTGCTATTGATGTTTTTTTAGGAAGTATAACAAGGAAGCATAAAGATATAGATATAACTGTTAGTTTTGATGATATGGAAGTATGTATTCAGTACCTAAAATCAAAGGGGTGGGAAATAGATGCACCCGTAGGTAATCAAAGATTAGTGCCAGTAGAATTTGCTCTTGAGAATTCAGAATTATATTTTGATAATATTTGGTGTTACAAAAAAAATTCTGATTTTATAAAGACTGAGAAAACCGATGGCGTATTTAGATATGTGAAGTTTATTGATAGAGAACAAACAGAGCTAGATTTTATAGAGGTTTTATTTAATAAAGTAGAAAATGGGATTTTTTATTATCAAAAAAATCACAACATTATGATTAATACAGATGGGGCTTTTATAAAAAAAGATAAAATTAGTATTCTCGCTCCAGAAGTTATATTACTTTATAAGTCAAGAAATTATGAGAATAATGATTATAAACATGACTTTGATGCAGTAATAAATAAGCTTGAAAAAGAAAGATATGATTGGTTTATAAATGCTATGAATATAGTATATCCAGAGGGGCATCCATGGATTAAGTAAGTACCTTTTGTCTGCAATTCGTGGTTAAGTTATAGAGATTTTATGTTGTTTTAATGGAGGAAAAAATTATGAATGAAAATATTGAGAATATACTCTATGATTATTCTATTGGGAAAATACTAATGATGCAACCAATAAATAAAGGAAATACTTCAGACGCAAGTTATGTCTTATCAGATAAAGGACAATGGGTTCTACGAAAGTTAAAAAATATAGAGCAAGGTGTAACTGAGTATGCTATATCAAATATTTTAGCTAATGATGATATATGTCCCAAAATAGTTACAACTAAATCTAATATTGGATATAGCCATTATTTAGGAAATTACTATAACCTACAGGAATATATACCTTCTCAGCCTATAAAAAATGATTTGGAAACATTTAAAGAATTGGGAAGAGTTTTAGGTATACTACATAGTAAGCTAAAGAATAATACAGATTTGATTGAACAAGAAGATAGATTTAGCTTGGAAGATCTATGGAAACAAACTAAGAATAAATGGAAAGATGTTCAAAAACAATTTGATTATTTCACATTTACTACAAGTAATTTTGAAGAATTAATCCATGAGATGATTACATACCAAAAAATAAAAAATACATTTATACATGGAGATTTAGGTAAATGGAATTTGATTTATGACTTGAAACAAGTATATATTATTGACTTTGGCGAAGTTAGAAAAGGAGATAATCATTTTGATATTGCTGCTATTTTAACGTCTATGATCGGCTTTGATTTAGGTGAAGAATTTGCTTACAAATGTTTACTTGCTTTCTATGAAAATTATGAAAGTTATATGGAAGATTTCCAATGGAAAAAATTACAGAAAAATATTCAGTTATGGATATTAAGAGGTATACTTGCAATGTTACTTTATTCTAGTAATAAACCAAATTTTACTGAAAGCGTAAAAAAGATGATAGATCTAGAATTAAAATTAAATAATTTGATTTGTGAAAATTTTATATAATACTATTTTGGGGCAGGGGGGTACTGCATTTTCTCTGACACTAGCCATATTAAATAGTAAACATAATGAAAGAAGTTCTTAAATATATGCTAGTTAAGGATGTGAAGAATATGACAAAAATTGATTTTTATTATTGGGGAGACCAATGTCACCATAATTATAAAATAAAAGAGTTAATGAAGAAAGACATTTTGCTAAGATGCATTTAGTAAAGAAGGATTTTATAGATAGATAGGTTAAATATAAAACGGTTAGGGGGTACAGACGTGTCTATTTATCTTGTAAGACATGGAAAAGAAGAGGAAGGATTTAGGGGAGGATGGAGTCAAAGAGGTTTAGCGGACGAAGGAAAGAAGCAAGCTCAGATACTTGCTGAATATTTACATGAAAATAAAGAGAGATTTAATTTTAATAGAATAATTAGTAGTGATTTAAATAGAGCAAAAGAAACAGCATCCTATATTGCTAAAAAGTGTGAAATGAAAGTTGAATTAGAGCAGAAATGGAGAGAACATAACAATGGAATAATGGCTGGCATGTCAAATGAAAAAGCTGAAACAGCATTTCCAGGTTTATACTTTAACACATTGGGAATGGATGAAAGATATCTAGGAGGAGAAAGTCCAAGAGAATTTTTATATAGAATAGAAAGAACGTTTTATAAGTTAGTAGATGAAGTTTCCGCCAAAAATGAAGATATATTAGTAGTTACACATGGTGGAGTGATAAATATTATATATCATTTAATAGAGGAGATTGGATGGAGCAATAAAAATAAGGTTTTCAAGTCTGAAAACACAAGTATACATAAGGTTGAATTGGATGAAGGAAAAATGAAAATAACTTTAAGTAACTACATAGATCATTTGAATTGATTTAATAGATATTTCTTTCATTACCTAGGATGATTTAAGGAGGACATAAATGGATTATATAAAACAAATTGTTAATTTCACTCCTGCCAATGAACAGGAAATTCAAGATAAAAGGATAATTCTTGATTATATAGAAAAATTTCCTCATAATATTTTGTTAAGAGAAAATGAATTTGCACATATTACAAGTTCTGGATTTATAATGAATAAATCACTGGATAAAGTACTAATGGTTCATCACAATATACGAAATACTTGGGCTTGGACTGGCGGACATGTTGATGGTGATGCAGACTTTTTACATGTTGCAATTAAAGAGGCAAAAGAAGAAACAGGGATAAACACATTAACGGATCTTATAGAAAACATTGTATCTATTGATATTCTACCTGTATTTGGACATGTGAGAAAAAATAAGTATGTTAGTGCACACTTGCACCTTTCAGTAGCATATATTCTTATTGCAAGTGAAGAAGAAACACTTATAGTAAATGAAGATGAAAACAGTGATGTTAGTTGGTTTGCTTTAGATAGATTTACTGAGGATTACTTTGATTCTAATGATGTTTATTTATATAATAAATTAATTCATAGGGCTTTGCTTATTAGAGATAAGATTATAAGCTATTAGTTTAGGAGTAATAAAAGCCATGCAAGCTTTCTTAAATTCTTGTAGCGTTGAAGGATACTTATGCAAGGTAGATTTTATAGATAAGTAGAAATTATTTATATTTTTTAAGGAGGAACTTATGATTAATATTGAAGGAAATAGAATATACTTAAGAACATTTACAAGGGAAGAATATCATCAATTTTGGAAATCGTATATCCCAGATCCAATTATGGATCCCAATCCTTATATTTATAATAAAGAAGAAGTAGATACAGGATATGATTCTATCACTCAAAAAGAATCATGGTATCCGAGAGTAGGGATTTTTTTATCAGATGAAACCCTAATAGGTGAATTATCTTTTAAAAGGATTAATCATGGGAAAAGTCAATGTGAACTTGGCATTACTCTTGTTAATGATAAATATAAGGGGTTAGGATATGGAACAGAAGCAGTTGAAGTGGCAATAGATTATGCATTTAATGTTTTAGAACTTAATTACATATATGCTGATACAATGGGTTCCAATCTTAGAATGCAAAGGATATTTGATAAGTTTGGATTTGAATTTATCAATAGAGAAGAACATCGTTATGATATGCATGATAGATGGGAAGACAAATTAAACTATATGTTAAGAAACACAAATAGATTAAAGTAAGGAATATTATCAATAAATTATATTTTAAGAGATGTAAAAGAAGTAAATATTATTTATATAATTCGCAGATAAATAAGGATTTATAGCATATAGCAAAATAATAATCTGTTGAGGAGGTACCATATGCTAGGACATTTAGGATTTTCATATATAGGTCTGATATATTTACTAATGTTATTTATTCCAAATATTATTTGGAGTAAGAATCAGCCAATAGATTATGACAATACCCAAGAGAATAAAATATTATTATTGCTTGAACGTGTTGGACAAGTATGTTGTACCTGTAGCGTATTGATTTTTAGTGATTTTAATATTGTTTCGTTTTCATCATGGAGTTTATGGTTAATATCATCATTTTTACTGATGATTTTTTATGAGATTTGTTGGATTAGATATTTTATGAATGAACATACAGAAGAAAATTTTTATCGTAGTTTTTGTAGGATTCCCGTACCTCTTGCGAGTTTGCCTGTTATGGCCTTTTTACTATTAGGTATTTATGGTAAAGTTATTTGGTTGATTGCATCTGCCATCATAATTGGTATAGGACATATAGGAATACACATTCAACATGTAAAAGCGATAAAATAAGCTTAATAAATTCTAATTTATATGATTGAACAAAATGAACATAGTATGTTATTGAGTCAATACATATTCTTTTCATTTTGTATAATAAAGATATTTGTATTTTAGGAGGATAAATAAATGATACATTTAGAAGAAGTTACGCCAGATAACTGGAGAATGGTAAATGAGTTAAGGGTTAGCAAAGAGCAAGAGAGTTTTGTTTCTCCTAATGTGGGAATCCTTGCAAGGGCATATGCATATAGAGATGAAGTCAGTGAGGCGTTAATTATCTGTAATGATGATGAAATGGTTGGTCTACTACTTTATAGAGAATGGCAATCTAACTGTTATATTCTAGATCAATTTATGATTGATGAAGGATTTCAAGGGATGGGTTATGCTAGGGCCGCATTAGAGCTTATTCTTAATAGAATGAAGGAGAAGGGTAAATATAATCGTGTTAAGCTTTGCTATTGTAAGGGAAATGAGGCTGCTGTAAATCTATTTACCAGTATTGGATTTTATCATACGTATGAAGAAGAAGAGGATGATGATGAAATTATCATGGCACTTGACTTTTAAGTGAAGAAAAGGATTATACTTAGTAAACTACGTGTAGTATAGTCTATATTTTAAGATATTATATCCTTTCACAGAGAGCAAAGTTTGGTTAAAGATATGCCTTATAGGAGGAGATAAATATGGCCAATCAAGTATATGCTATTTGGATATTAGATGAAACTACTAATCAAAAATTAGATGAGCTAAGAAAGGCATTAGAACTATTTGACATTGAATATAATCCTATCTATGGACATATTACATTTGCAAGTTTTATAAATATTGATATAGATAAAATTTTGGAGTATACCAAGAAATTTGTAGAGGGAAAAAAATCATTCTATATAAATTGCTCAGCATTGGGTTTTCTAACAACTAATTGTATTGCTTGCATACCTTCTACTTCAGGAAAATTATTAGAATATTATGAGGAATATCATAAAGAATATGATTCTTATTGCAATATGTGGACAAGTGTTGATTCAGGACTATGGCTACCTCATATATCTCTGTATTATAGTGAAATAGAAGACTTAGGTGGGATTATTGGTGAAATGTCAAAAAGATTTATTCAATTCAAAGGGAAAATTGTTCGCATGGAATTATCTGTTGTAAATGAAAAGGACTTTAATATAATATATTCTCACGATTTAGAATGATAAAGGAATATTAGTTAAGTTTCAGCTTAGTAAATCATTAGCATATATCAAAATAATTAAATTAGAGATTTACGAGACATGATAAGGGGGAAGTAGGATGGAAATATTAGTGGTAAGACATGGACAGTCTGTTGCTGATTTAGAAGATAGACATGAAGGGCGAGCAGATTTTGAACTTACAGAATTAGGATGTAGACAAGCTAAATGTGCTGGGAAATGGATAAAAGATCATTATGAAATTGATATTATTTTAAGCAGTCCACTAAAGAGAGCAGCAAAAACGGCTGAGTTTATAAGTGAAGAAACTGGTATAGACATAATCTTTGATGATGAGTTAATGGAGTGGAATAATGGTTTATTAGCAGGTTTATACCGTTCAGAAGCAAATGAGAAATTTCCTATGCCAAAAGGTGGAAGAAAGCCTCATGATGAATTTGCACAATCAGAGTCATATATTAATTTTAGAGCTAGGGCAGAGATGTTTTGGTCAAAGTTTATACATAAATATGAGAAAGAAGAAAATAAAACTAGGATATGTATAGTGTCACATGGTGGAATGATAAATATGCTTTTTAGAAGTTTTATGATGCTACCAGTTAATACCGATTCATATATAAGCACTGGTGATACGGGGATACATTTATGGAAGGTAAGTGGTAACGAAAGAAGGATTATATTTTTAAATAAGCAGGAACATTTATTAAAGCTAAATGAGTAAATTCATTAAAGTGATTAAAGATAAAAAAGAGCTAAAGAGGTGAAATTTATGTATCATCAAGATTGGATAATGAGGCAGATTACAAGCTTTATACATATGATAGGGAAGGTATTATTTAAGAAGGATAGTGTGGAACTAAATATCCACAGTGAAAGTAATTCTGAAAAAGTTCATCTATTATACGAAAGGTTAATAAACCTGATAAATAATCTAAAAGTCAATGAAGCAGAAGATCTATTGTTTGAAAATATAGAAACCGATGATTTAATATACATAAAAATAGCTATGGATTTTTATGATAAAGTAAATAAATTGAGCGATGAAGAATTAGAAGAAGCAGATTTTAGTCGTGAAGAAATAAAATTAGGCCTTGAAGATATATTGAGGTTATATAGTATTAAATTTGAAGGTTTAGGGATTAGCTGGAAGGAATATTGATGGGATATATGCTAACGAGTGCAGGGGTTTGGACTTGAGATAAGGTAAATGAATAGAAAAGAATATTATAGAGAACTTAGGTGATTTTAAATGGAGAAATTACTAGATAAAATAATAGAAAAGCATACTTTACAAAAAAACTTAATCATAGGAATTGATGGCTTAGGGGGAGCCGGTAAGACCACAATAGTTAACTCATTAAAGTTACAATTGAACAATAGAGATTATAATACAGCTATACTACATATTGATGATTTCATACATCCAAAAAATATTAGATATAATGAATCTAAAGAAGAATGGTATTGCTATTATAATATACAATGGAGATACGATTATTTGATTAAAGAGATTTTGATGCCAGTAAAGGAAGGAATTGAAGTTGGCAAGGAAATTGAAATATATGATAAAGATAATGATATATATACTTTGGAACAAATAAAAATATCTCAAGGTTCAATTACATTATTGGAAGGCATATTTTTACAAAGGAAAGAGATAAGAGAATACTTTGATTACGTGATTTATCTAGATGTGCCAAAAGAGGTACGATTAAATCGTGTAATGAATAGAGACAAGTATATAGGAAATTTGGAAGAAATAAAATTAAAATATGAAAGACGATATTTTCCAGCAGAAGATAAATATATTGAAGAATATAACCCTATCCAAAATGCTGACTATGTATTAAATTATGTTAGAAAGGAAGAGGAGAATATCTATATGTTATGAGTCAATAAAATAGAACTATTAGACTACCATATTTGTTGAATAGACAAGAAGTAACTATATATTAGGAGGGAATTGTATGATTGAAATACCAGAAGCTATCACCTTATCATGTCAAATAAATGAAACTTTAAGAGGCAAAAAGATTAATGATGTTATTACTAATCAATCACCCCATAAGTTTGCTTGGTATTATGGTGATCCTAGTGAGTATAATTCAAAATTAAATGGTAAAATAATAGAGAAAGCTTGTGCATATGCTGGTTTGGTTGAAATCAGCCTAGGTGACATTATATTATTATTAGGTGATGGAGTAAATTTGCGATACTTTGATAAAGGTCAGAAATTACCACCAAAGCATCAATTGTTAATACAGTTTGACGATGGTTCTTCACTTGTTGCATCTATTCAAATGTACGGTGGAATATGGTGTTTTAAAGATGGAGAATTCGATAATGTATATTATGAATTAGCTAAAGAGAAGCCATCTCCTTTATCTAGAGAATTTGATTTTAAGTATTATGAAAAAATTATATCGGATGAAAATTTACAGAAGAAAAGTGTAAAATTTCTTTTAGCTACAGAACAACGTATACCTGGTCTTGGAAATGGAGTATTACAAGATATATTATTCAATGCCAAACTTCATCCTAAAAGAAAGATATCAACACTTTCAAATGAAGAGATAGAGAGATTATATCACTCTATTAAATCTACTTTGAATGAGATGGTGACAAAAGGTGGACGAGATACAGAAAAGGATTTATTTGGATGTTCTGGAGGTTATGCTACAAAATTAAGCAAGAATACCGTGAAAGAGCCATGTAAGATTTGTGGCAAGAATATCATTAAGGAAGCTTATCTGGGAGGAAGTATTTATTATTGTGAAGGATGCCAGTTACAATAAATAAACTTTTATATTAATTATTGTGGTATATAGTGAAATAATTGGATTTTGAAAGCAATGGATTGAATGGAAATAAATGATGAAATGAGGAGATTTATATATGGAAAACAATCTAAAGCAAATATTAAAAGAAATAAAAGAAGATAATTATAGAGTTCCGGCAGAGGTAAATGTTAATGAGCTTGTTACGAAAATGATCTATGATATAGGTAGTACAGATCCAGAGTTACGAGATAAGTTAATATATTCAGTAATGTATCATTGGATTACGAATAATGAGATTGCAACTGATAAATTAAAGGAATTGCTAGCAATTAGTATGGATGATAATCATCTATTCTTTAAAATTGGGGAGACAAATACTGATTCAGTATTTACTCGTTCCTTTTCTATTTTATTGATACCGCTGATACTTATTAATAATAGACAATTTAAATTTCTTTCAGAAAAGGATATTAAAGAAGTCTATATAAAAGTAGTAGATTATTTTATAAAGGAGAAAGATTTAAGGGGATATGTAAAAGATCAGGGATGGGCACATTCAGTTGCACATGCTGCAGATGCACTAGATGATTTAGCTATTTGCTCGGAAATAGAACGTGAAGAGTTATTATATATGCTAGATATAATTAAAAATAAAATCTGTATTAATAATTATGTATATATTAATGAAGAAGATGAAAGATTAGTAACTGCAATAATAAGTATATTCAATAGAAAAATAATAACCGATGGAGAATTTTGTGAATGGATAAAGAGTTTTAATGTATTACAAAGGACAGGAATATATCCAGAAGATGATAATCTATTAATTAATGTAAAAAATTTATTAAGAAGTTTATATTTTAGATTAATCAGATTAGATAATACTGAAATTCTAACTGAGCAAATAAAAGATACCTTAACAAAAATAAGTAGCTTTAATTAGAAATCATTGTTGCCTAAGTTTGTTGTGATAGTTGTCATATTATTATTTGTCGAGGTATCAATGATAGTCTAGAATTTAAAATTGTATTTTATTTAAAATGATAAAAGG
This sequence comes from uncultured Tissierella sp., assembly GCF_902479755.1. Classification (NCBI taxonomy): domain Bacteria; kingdom Bacillati; phylum Bacillota; class Tissierellia; order Tissierellales; family Tissierellaceae; genus Tissierella; species uncultured Tissierella sp. The sequence continues at coordinate 10,299 of NZ_CABSQO010000006.1, forward strand.
AGTTATTAAAGTATGTATTTAGTGAGCTCATGTTTAGTAGGAATTAATTGTAGATATAATGGAGGCAATAGTGAACATAAAGCCATAGTGGGATTGGTTAATCAAGGAAAGGCAATACCTGTGTGTCCAGAGCAACTAGCTGGATTATCTACCCCAAGGTCAAGCTGTGAGATTGTCACATATGAGAATGGAGATATAAAAGTAATTAGTGAGGATGGACAAGATTTTACTAAACAATTCATTGAAGGTGCGAAAAAGACTCTAGCAATTGCCAAAGCCATAGGCATCAAAAAAGCAATATTAAAGTCGAAAAGTCCTTCCTGTGGTTGTGGACTTATATATGATGGAACATTTTCAGGTAATTTGATAGAAGGAAATGGCTTAGTTGCAGAACTATTAATTAAAAATAATGTTGAAGTATATACAGAAAATAATTTAGATATGTCAGTGGTATAATCGTGACATTGGATCTAGAAATTGAACCGTTTTAGAAGAAAAAATTGTGTTGTCGCATTTTACAATAATATATGACCACAAGAGCTATGTTGCATTGCAGAGTATAGGGTTAGAGATACCCAGCCCCATATTTTAATAAGGACAGGCATATAAACTTAGGAGGATAAAGTTATGGAACTGTTTTCTAAGCCTGGTGTAGGCGGAATAATTGAGAAAAATATATCTGGAATAGATTACATATTAATTCAAGATAGGTATAAAGACGATGCCAAATCAGAATCAGGATTGATTGAAATACCTGCAGGTAAGATTAGAGAATTTGAAAACATCTTCGATTGTTTAAGAAGGGAAATTTGGGAAGAAACAGGGCTGGAAGTTACATATATTGAAGGCGAAAATGAAGCTCTAATTTTTCAAGAAAATGATTATAAAGTTTTAAATTATATTCCTTTTTCATGTAGTCAAAATATCCAGGGTACATATCCCATAATGGTACAAACATTCATCTGTAAGGCCAATGGAGAATTATTGAGAAATACAAATGAAGCAAAAAATATTAGATGGATATCATTGAATGAGTTGCAAGAACTATTAGAAGGTAATGAAAAAGCCTTTTATCCCATGCATGTTGTAACATTAAAGAAATACTTAAAATATAAAATAAAATCTAGATAGAGTATGAGATTATGATAATTATATATCTATAACCAATCTTAAAGGGTATCATAGCATTACTTTCAGATTTTTTGGAAAAATATTAGAGCAAGGTGAGAAGATGGAACTTAAGAAAATATTAGATATTATAGTTCAAAGGTATAAAAATATATTAGATAAAAATCTTGTGGGAATATATTTACATGGTTCATTGGCGATGGGATGCTATACAAATGAAAGTGATATAGATTTTCTTGTTGTAGTAAGAGAAGCTATAGATGTTGCAACGAAGAAAGATATTATTGAATCAATAATACATTTAGACAATTTACCTAAAAAAGGAATAGAGATGAGTATTGTTTTAGAAAAGTATGCGAAAGAATTTATATATCCCACACCATTTGAATTGCATTATTCAGATTCTCATAGAGAGAAGTATCTATCTGATAATAATTATATTTGTGGAAATTCCACGGACGACGATTTAGCTGCTCATTTCACAATAGTTATAAATAGAGGTATTTGTTTATATGGTAAAAAGATTGAGGAAGTATTTGCAGATGTACCAAGAAAATATTATATAGATTCAATTGTTAATGATATAGAAAATGCTGAGGAAAATATAGTGGAAAATACGGTTTACATTACTTTAAATTTATGTAGGGTATTATATTATATGAAGGAAAATGTAGTTTGTTCAAAGCTAGAGGCTGGAAACTGGGCTAAGAAAGTGATGCCGCAAAAATATAGAAGAATTGTGGAAGATGCTGTTAATGTATATACTAATAAATTAAGTCAGATGAAATATAGCAAGGATATACTAAAAGATTATGCTAATTATATGTCAAAAGAAATAAAGGTATATAAATAGAAATAGTGCTTGTTGTGGAATGAAGTTTAAAGGGAGTGTAGAGAATGTACTATATTCGTTCTGCAAAACATCTGAAGCGATTGAGATACAAATTTGAGGATGATTAACTTGAGTTACAAGCTATGTGACTCTTGTTTAGTATTATTTGGATAACTTTTTTATTTGATACTATGTTGTCGAAATAAAAAGATATAATAAAGAACTATAGGGAGAATATGAAATGGATATAAAATCTTGGAATAAAGATATAAAACAATTGAGGGAGATAATTCTTAAACGAGATAATATTGAAGAAAGTATAAAGTTATGTTTGGAATTACATTCAATGGTTCATTCATCTAATATGTCAGGAATAGATAAGAAAACATTTGAAGATGAATTATGGGAAGGATTAGATGAAAATACATTTAGAACTTCCACAAATGAAAAAGGGCGAACTATAGCATATGGCATATGGCATTCTTCAAGAATAGAAGATATAACAATGAATATATTAGTTGCTGGAAGTGAACAAGTTTTTAATGTGGAAGATTGGAAAGAAAAAATAAATTCCAAAATAATTGATACAGGAAATGCAATGACAGGAGAAGATATAATGGAATTCAGTAAACATATTAATATGGAGGAATTAAAAAATTATAGAGTAGCTGTAGGAAGAAGAACAATAGAAATTATAAAAAGTCTTAAACCAGCTGATATGAAAAGAAAAATTGAAAAAGATAGATTGAATCGTGTTTTGGAAGAAGGTGCAGTTTTGGATGTTGAAGGAGCAAATTGGTTAATAGATTTCTGGGGAAGAAAAAATGTAGCAGGGATAATATTGATGCCAGCTACAAGACATCATGTAGTTCATATAAATGAGTCATTAAGTGCAAAAAAGAAAAATAGACCAAGAGAAAAGTAAGAGTCTAGATATGAGGCATGTTATGTTTATATGAGTGGCTAATTAATGTCTTGATGGTATCAATATTATTTGAAGTTTTTTTAAAAGTAAAGATGAAATCTGAAAACTTTACAATTGGTAGAGTTTGTAATAATAAATACAAAGGTTAAGGTATAATAGGAGTGAATAAAACTATGGAAATTAAAGAGGTAAAGATTGAAATCTATATTCCAGAAGAATATATCATAGACCTAAGAGATGAGCTGAATAGAGCAAATGCCTGTAGAGTAGGAGATTATGATAATTGTATGTCTGTAACTAATGTTAAGGGATATTGGAGACCCTTAGAAGGAGCTAATCCTTATAATGGTCAGGTTGGAGAGATCTGTGAAGGTGAGGAGTGCAAGATTGAAGTAAGGTGTAAAATGGAATATGTTAAAAATGCAATTGAAGCTATTAAGAAAATTCATCCATATGAAGAGCCATTATTCAATATAATCCCAATCATAAATGATTTATTTGAATTATAAAAGTGAATTTTTTATAGAAATAGGGCACATGGAAATCAAAAGAAAGTTCACATTAAAAAAGCATGTAATCAAAAGAAAGATTACATGCTTTTTTAAAAATAATATTTTCCAAAATATTAATGAGAAAAAGAAGGGATTTAATAAATTTTATAGAATAAATAGTTATGTATAAGTTTTATTATAAAATTAAGAAATCTTAAATAGCATATATATGATATTTAAGATTCTCTTAGTTTTTAATGAGATTAACTTTTTTTGTTAGAAAAATATAGAGTAAAAAAGAAGATAAAGGAGTTAATAGAGATGAAGCTTATGTTAAAAAAGAGTTTGGTAAAGACCATAGAAGTCTTTCCAAACTGGGAGGTTCAAGAATTAATCTTAGAAGATTCAGAGTTAATTGAAACTTTAAGACAATATTTACCAAATATTATGGAGGGAATTTTAGATCCAGATATTGCAGGTAAAAAACCAGATGGATTTTTGAATGCTCTACAGAGTGGTAGATTAGGTGATTTTTCACAGAGATATATCCTTACAGCGTATGATAATAATAAAGTTATTGGCTTATTAGTAGGTTTACCGGAGGGAAATGAGAATTTACATATTTATTCAATGGGAGTTCTAAGAGACTATCGTAATATGGGGGTTGGATCTACTTTATTAGCAAAGTGTATAAATGATATGATCAAAAGAAATATAAATGAGGTTGTATTGGATGTTCATAGCGATAATATACCTGCTTATAATTTATATAAAAAACTTGGCTTTTTATAAGAAACTTTTTGTAAAGCCTTTATAGAAAGGAAGAGAGAAATGATAAAAATTAGATATGCAGAAGCTAAAGATATTGAAGACATGATAGATGTAAACTTAAAAACATGGAGGACTACCTATGCCAGCATTATAGATGAAGATTATTTATTGGAAAGGGAAAAGGAAAAGGAAAGAGAAAATAGAGTAAAAAGAGACAAAGATAATTTTGGTAGACTTGAGGTAGAAGGCAGAAAAGTCTATAAATGTGTAGCAATAGATAATGAAAAAGTTATAGGCACAGCAACTTATGGCAAGTGTAGACAAGAAGATAGATATGGTTTAACAAATGCTGGTGAAATCTATGCTATTTATATATTAAAGGAATATCAACAAAGGGGTATAGGTAAGAAATTAATAAATTTTGCAGTAAATGATTTGATTAATGAAAATTATGATAAGGTTGTAATATGGGCGTTAAAAGATAATCCTAATGTGAAATTTTATAAAAAAATAGGTGGAAATAGTAAATTAACAAGAAATATACAAATTGGTAAGCAAACACTAGAAGAAATAGGGTTTGTTTATGATGATATAGATGAACTCTTAAATAGTACCAAAGATATGTCTATGATGCTATAAATATGCTAGCTAAAAACAAGTCAAGAATAACAGACAAAAATAAGCAACTAATACATTCAGATTTGGGTGCCGACAACTTTATTTTTAAAGATGATATTAATATTGAAAAAGATGCTTTCTACTTATTACTATTAAATGCAGCATTATATAGAATAGTAGGACCTTTGATAGATAAATTAAATAGAAATATTAAAGACTACAAAGGATTAAAAAAGCGATTTTTTATTTTAAAAGAAGTGTTAAATTTGAATCAATAGCTTGTTAAACTAGATTTATAAGTTTTGTGAGTGTTGTAGGCAATAAGAATTACAAGATATTACATTAAGACGAAATACTATTAAAAAAATTAGGTTGTTATTTTAAATAAGACTTATATGGAAGGATAAGAAGATGAGAACATTTTATAACAATATATTTACCTCAAGCATTAGTTATGTTCTTGTATTTATAGATTAATGATTATTAAGTAAATTATTTATAAAAAAAACATATGCTTTGAGCTGAAAGGGGTTTTAGAGTGGAAGTAATCGAAATGATTTATAAGAGAAGAAGTATAAGACACTATTTAGACAAGAAAGTTGAAAAAGATATGATTATAAATTTGTTGAAAGCTGCTACAGCAGCACCTACAGCGGCAAATTGTCAACCATGGGAGTTTATAGTTGTTGATGATGATGAAAAACTTTCTGAATTAAGAGATAAATTGATTTTTGCTAGATACAATGCACCTGTTGCTATTGTTGTATGTGGGAATATGAAATTAGCTTTTAAAGGTCCATCTCAAGAAATGTGGGTGCAAGATTGCAGTGCTGCAATAGAAAATATTTTAATCGCAGCGACTAGTATGGGACTTGGATCAGTCTGGATAGGAATATATCCTTTGGAAAGCAATATAAGGCCATTAAAGAAGATACTTAATATACCAGGGTATGTTACTCCTTTAGGTATTGTTTATGTTGGATATCCTGCAGAAGAAAAAGAGGCAAGAACACGATTTAATGAAAAAAGAGTATATTGGCAGGAATATGAACCTAACCGCAAGCATAGAACGAAGGATAAGTCGGTTATAGGACATTACTAGAGTACTACCTTTAAGCAAGTTAAACTAATAAACTTCACTAGAAGATTAGTTGACTTTTCAAGGATTATAGATTTATGTTTAACCCAAATATTAAATATGACATACTGTCGTCATATTAAGAATGGCATTATAGATATAAAAGGATTATGGGGTGATATAGATGGCAATTTTTAAATTTTATCAAATATTTCGCAGTATAAAGGAAGAATTGGGATATGATATGGCAATTAAGATATTTCCTGAATACTTGACACTTCCAGATAAAATGCCTGCACAGGAACAAGCAAAATTAGGGAAAATAGTCATGGATAGAATGGACGAGCTACTTGATAGAGATACAATTATTAAAATAAGACAAAAATATACGTGTAATTTAACTAAAAAACAGGCTCAAGAAATCAATGAGTTGAGAGAGAGAAGCCAAAGTCTTGATGAATTTTGCGTAGAGTACTCAAAACTACTTTCTCCAGGATATGTAAAAAAAGACGAAGATCTGCTTATTGTTTCTTTTGGATGGAATAAATGCGTATGTGGAATGTTTAGAAAATTAGATAGTTATGAACCTATGTCAAAAACATGGTGTGAATGTTGTAATGGTCATGTAATAAAAACATTTAATTTTATTTGTGGCAAAGCGGTTGAGTCAGAAATTCAAGAAACTGTGGCATGTGGTGGACAAGATTGCATTTTCAAAGTAAGGATTTAGAATGTTAATAAATAATGTAATTAGTAGATTTGTGATGGTGAATGGCTCTGGATTAATGTATATGATATGAATTTAACTGAAGATATAAAGAGATTAATTTTAATTAAAAACAAGCCAAAAAGAAAGGTGTAAGATTATCTATGGAAGAAATAACAATGTGTGGATATAAGTGTGATTTATGTAAGGCTTTTGCCACTAATATAATAAATAAAGATGAAAGAGAAATCTTAAGTAATATGTGGAAAAAATATTATGATCTTGATATACCACCAGAAGAAATATACTGTGATGGATGTAGATGTAATAAAGAAAATGCCAAGCGTATAGATGATGATTGTCCTGTTCGTAAATGTGTAATAGATAAGAAAGTTGATAATTGTGGAGAATGCATTGATTTTCCGTGTACAGTTTTTAATGAGAGAAGAGGACTGTCTTTTCAAGAGGCCAAAGAAAAGCTAGGAAGTAATTTTTGTGCTGATGAATATAATAGTAATTTATTAGCTTATGACAATTTCACTAGGCTAAAGGAATACATAAAGAAAAATTAGGACTTTATAGCCTGTGGGTTTTGAAGGTGTAGATTCCTAGATGTAAATGTTTCAAATTTTTAGAATTAACTTTTCTGGTATGGAGGGATAAGTTTTGTCAAATGATACTCTAATTATAAGCAAGGGCTCACTTCATAAGGGACAATTAAAAGGAAAGGTTGCACTTATTACTGGTGCAGGCGGTGGAATAGGATTTGAGGCCGCCCGTTCTCTAATTTGGCTTGGTGTGAAGGTTATTATTGGTGATATAGATAAAAACAAAGGTAGATTGGCAGAGAAAAAACTAAAATCGGAGTTTGGATCAAATTGTTGTCTTTTTATTCATACAGATATAGGTTGTGAAAGAAAAGTAAAAAAACTATCACAAAAAATATATGCAGAATTTGGAAAGTTAGATATTCTCATAAATAACGCAACAGTCGCTCCCATAGGTGCAGTGCATAAGATCGGGATTAAAAACTGGGATTTAAGCTATAGAACAAATCTGAGGGGGCCAGTACTTCTTATTGAATATTTTTTGCCTAAGATGCTAGAACAAAAGTCAGGAGTTCTAGCTTTCGTTCCTTCTTCAGGTGCCGCGCCTTATATGGGTGCATATGAGGTCTTTAAAACATCACAAGTAGAGTTATCAAATACTTTAACTGGAGAGCTAGATGGTACAGGAATTATTACATACTCCATAGGGCCTGGTATGGTTAAAACAGATACCGCGCATAAAGCTATAACTGAAATAGCCCCATTGTATGGTAAAACTGTAGATGAGTTTTATGAAATGAATGAATACGTATTGCTAAGTGTGGAAGAAGCTGGAGCAGGTTTTGCTGCATCTGTAGCAAATGCTAACATTTATAATGGGTTGGAGATAAGCTCAATTCAAGCTCTAATGGATATTGGAGTGTCAATTAATGAGCCGAAAGAAAATAATAGAATCATACTTTCTGATGATGAAAAAGGTAAAGTATTAGAAATTATGACTGAGATTTTACAGACTTTTTTAGAACAAGTTGACGGTTGGCAAAATAGACCTGTATTTGAGCGTCAATGGGTACTTCGAGATTTTAAAAAGTATACAGGTGCAGCTCCGGAGTATTTTTCTGATAGATTAAGTGAATTCAAGAAAGGAATTACTAACAATGATTTGACTAAAGTAGATTTTAAAGAATTACCAGTTGAAAAGCTAAGAATATATTATGAACATCAAATAGACTTGTTGAAAGGATATGAAAAGAATCCAGATAGAGTAAAAGAATACTATGATATTATATCAAGCTGGATTAATACCATTGAAAAATTTAATGAGTTTAGGAGGAAAATATAGTATGCAGAAATTATCAAAGGAAACTTTTAATGAAATTTAATGGGTTATGGATATAATACTGGTATTACAATACCAGTATTATTTTTAACCTTTACCTATTGGAATTAATTTTAATTTATTTTAAATATACTATATATTCTGGAAATTATAGGCAATCTATGATAAGATGGTAATAAAATTACCAAAAATCAGGGGGGATATATCATGAACAAAAAAAGTTTTCTATCAATTGCATTAATTTTAGTAATCCTATTAAGTAGTTTTCAATTGGGATTTGCAGTAGACTTAGGTAATCTAACTCAGTATGAAATGAACATTATTTTAAATACTGAGGATCATACTGTAGAGGGAGAGCAGAAAGTTATTTTTACTAATAATTATAATACAGACTTAAATAGTCTAGTGTTTCATCTTTATCCCAATTCTTATGAATCCTATGAGACATTACCAGCTATAGGTGGTATGTATCTAATGGAAGGGGAGGAAATGCCTAAGTTAACCGAGGAACAGAAGGGTAATATTAAGATAAAACAGGTTTATATTAATGATAAAGAAACTAAATATACAGATGAGAATCAAATACTAAAAATAAATATGGAAGAACCATTAAAAAAGGGTGAGAAGATAGAAGTTAAAATTGGATTCACTGTAAAAATTCCCGAGGGGCATCATCGCCTACATCATTTAGAAGGAGTTTATTCCTTGACAAATTGGTATCCGATCCTATCTGTCTATAATGACAAGGATAAGAAATGGGATGAAAATCCATTCCATACCATAGGAGAGTCCAACTATAGTGATATTTCAAATTATGATGTAGAGCTTACTGTACCTAAGAGGATGATAGCAGCGCCAACAGGAACCATAATAGAGGAGAAAGAAAATGGTGAAAATAAGACTATAGTTATAAGAGCTGAAAAGGTTAGAGATTTTGTTATTTTTATGAGTGATAAATATAAAGTAGAGACTAAGGAAGTAGATGGAATTAAAGTCAGTAACTACCATATCTTAGAGGAGGGCAAAAAAGATAGTAAGACTGCAGATATATTATTAGATGAAGTAGTTAAGACCGTAAGGTTTATGAATAAAACCATAGGGAAGTACCCTTATGATGAACTGAGGATAGCAGAAACATATTTAGGTGGGGGAGCTATGGAATACCCTCAAGCAATACAAATGGGAAGATACTGGGATATGGAAGATATTAATATAGAAGAAAGTGCTTCATTTCTAATAGAAGCAGCAGTTCATGAAACTATTCATCAATGGTGGTATGTAGCAGTTGGAAATAATGAATTTGAGGAGCCTTTTTTAGATGAATCATTAACAGTATTTACTACTGCTTACTACTTTGAAAAAGAATATGGAAAAAATCATCAAAACGGAATTGATTCTGCTATACGAAATTCAATATATCCATCAACTTTATTACCGTTAAATAGTAATGTAGACCAGTTTAAGGATTGGGGAGATTATGGAGAAGCTATATATAGGAGGGGACCTGCCTTCTTTGAATCTCTCAAACAAAAAGTAGGAGAAGAAAAATTTATAAAAATATTAAGGACTTATTATGAAAGAAATGAGTTCAAAAATGCAACCATAGAGGGATTATTAAATATAATAGAAGAAGTGGCAGGGAAAGATATAAAGATTTCTATGGAGTCTGCAGTAACACAACCCAACTATTATCCGGAGGATATTGAATTAACACAAGAGGAACGAGATGTTTATTATCTAAATCAGGAGAAGCGTTATTTGAAGGAATCAGAAAAAAGAAATGGATTGATCATAGGCAGTATAGCTCTTAGGGCCTTAGAAGGGGAAGATGTAATAATAGTAAAACCAGAATATTTAAGTGAAGAAGATCTAACTAAATTCGAGCAGTTTACCCAAATGTTAATAAAGGATGGCACAGGTAGATTTGACTTACAAATGAAGGTTAAAGAAGAAAAAGATATAACTGAAACAGATAAAAAGGGTAATTTAATTTTAATTGGATATCCAAATAAGCATAGTGTGATTAAAGAAATGAGCTCTGAATTACCTATAAAGTTAGATGGAGAAACCATTGATATAGAAGGGATATCCATTAAAAATGAAAATATTACAGGAACTTTTATAGCTGAAAATCCTAACAATCGAGAAAAATTAGTACAGGTAATATTCTTGTATGAGAATACTGCTGTAGAAAAAAATAATATAAATAATGGGATAGAAGTAAGAGAAGGTTATATTATATACGATATTTCAATTTATAAATATAATCCAATGTACAGCCATGATAAGCAGTTTATAATAGATACAAAAGATATAGAGATCCAAGGAAAATATAAATCAAGTAAATAATTTCTATAATACAAATTTATTAATAGAGGCAAGTTTACCTTGCCTCTATTTCTTTAAAATGCTGGAACTACAGCACCATCATAATTTTCTTCTATATATTTTTTTACCTCTTCAGACTGTAATGCTTTCAATAATTTAACGAATTTATCTTGTGTTTCTTCTCCAGTTCTTACGGCTATAAGATTAGCATAAGGTGATTCGCCGCCTTCAATCAAAAGACCATCTTTTACAGGATTAAGTCCTCCTTCAAGGGCATAGTTACCGTTAATTATAGCGCCATCAACATCATCTAAAGTTGTTGGAAGGAAAGCAGCTTCAAGAGCCTTAAATTTAATGTTTTTAGGATTATCTACTATATCAGTCTTTTCGTTAGCTGCATATCCAACATCATCTTTTAGTTTGATTAATCCATTAGCTTCGAGTAAAAGTAAAGCTCTACCACCATTTACTGTATCATTTGGTATAGCTATTACAGCACCATCTGGTATTTCATCTATAGATTTATATTTAGAAGAGTATAATGCCATTGGCTCTACATGAATTTTTCCTAAAGAGACTAAGTCTAAGTTTTGTTTTGCTTTAAAATCATTGAAATAAGGTTCATGCTGAAAGAAATTAGCATCTATATCTCCATCATTAAGAGATAGGTTTGGCGTTACATAGTCTGCTGCGAATTCAATTATTTCAATTTCAATTCCTTCTTTTTTCAGATCATCTACAACTAAACTAACTAATTTAGCATGTGGATCTGGAGATACACCTATTTTAATTTTGTTCGTTTCGGAAGACTTAGAGCTACAGCCTGCTAAAACTGATAATGATAATACGACAATTAATACAAGTGATAATAATTTTTTCAATTTAATTCCCCCATTTATTTTATTTATTTTTATTTATTTTTAAAGAAATATAGTTACCTAAAAGTTGTACTCCTTGAACTAAAATTATAATGACTACAAGGGCTACAAACATTACATCTTTTTGCCATTTATATAGTCCAAAACGAATAGCTAGATCACCTAATCCACCACCTCCTATAGCACCTGCCATGGCTGAATATCCAATTAGATTTATTATAGTTAAGGTTACTCCAGACACTATAGAAGGAAGTGACTCTGGAATAAGAACCTTTCCAACAATTTGTTGAACTGTAGCCCCCATAGCGAGACTAGATTCAATTACGCCCCTGTCGATTTCCTTTAAACTCCCTTCCATAACTCTAGCTACGAAAGGAGCTGCAGCTAAGGACAAAGGTACTATAGCTGCTGTTGTACCTATTTTTGTACCTACTATAAGCTTTGAGATAGGAAATGCTAAAATCATTAAGATAATAAAGGGGATAGATCTCATTACATTTATAATACTTCCTAAAATCTTGTTAAATGTAGGTTTTTCCCATATATTGTCTTTTTCAGTAATTACCAATAGAATTCCTAGTGGAAATCCTAGCAATAATGAAAATACTGTTGAGAAAAATACCATATATAGAGTTTCTAATAAAGAAGGTATAACTAACTCAGCCATTATATCACCTCCACGTGAACATCTTCATTCTCTAAAAATGAAAGAGCTTTATCTATTTCTTCATCTTCTCCAATTAATTCTAATATTAGATGGCCTACACTAGTGGATTGCAATTTGTTGATATTTCCTGATAATATATTCACATCAATATTAAAATTTCTTATTACTTTAGATACAATTGGTTTTTTAGCACTATCTCCTAAAAAACTTAATCTAATAAGCTTTCCCTTAAAATCATTTGGATTTATAATTTCTTCTTCTATATTTCCTTGTAAAGAACTGATGAAGGCTTGGGCAATCTTTGTCTTAGGTTCTCTAAAGAGATTTTCTACAGTATTTTCTTCTACAACTTGTCCATCTTCCATAATAGCAACTCTATCGCATATTTCCTTTACTACTTCCATCTGATGGGTTATCATCACTATGGTTATATTTAACTCATCTCTTATTTTTTTTAGTAATTCTAATATAGACTTTGTAGTCTTCGGGTCCAATGCAGAGGTTCCCTCATCACTAAGAAGTATTTTAGGATTATTAGCAATAGCCCTTGCGATAGCTACTCTTTGTTTTTGGCCTCCGCTTAGTTGACTAGGATAGCTGTTTTTTTTATCTTTTAAATCTACATATTCTAAAAGCTCATTAACTCTATTATGAATTTTTTCAGCATCCATTTTTTCTAACTGTAAAGGAAAGGCTATATTTTCATAAACAGTTTTTTGAGATAGTAGATTAAAATGTTGAAATATCATACCTATTTCTTTTCGCTCTTTTCTTAAACTTTCCTTGTCAAGTGCTGTTAGATCTATTCCATCAATAAATATTTTTCCTTTCGTTGGTTCCTCAAGTCTATTTAAACATCTGATTAAAGTGGATTTTCCAGCGCCACTTAATCCAATAATCCCAAAAATCTCTCCTTTCTTTATATTCAGGTTTACATTGTTTACTGCTGTTAATTTCTCTTTGTCACTAAAAAATATTTTAGATAAATTATCGATTTTAATCATTTAATATATTCACCCCTTAAATTACTAAAACAAAAACCTCTTTTTAAAGAGGCTTAAATAAAAAAACCTCTTCAGAAGAAAGAGGTCTACATTCCTCTCTCATCTTTCGGTATAAATACCGTTGGATTTAGCACCTTGTAATAATACAGGTTGCCGGGCTTCATAGGGCCATTCCCTCCGCCACTCTCGATAAGAGTTATATTCAGTTGATTTTAAAGTTCATTTTAATACTATTTTTTAATTTTGTCAACTATAAATTTAAAAAAATTTTACTTTTGCCTTTTTTTATAATTCATCGTACCATTCTAAATCATCAAAATTAGTAAAAAAGGATTGTGGATATAAAAATATATCATTGGAAAAGCCTACATAAGCATCTGGTCTTCTAGAATCCAAATTTTCATAGCTTGTAAAATCTGTGTTTTGAAGATTTTCACTTTGGTAATATATGTCGAATTCAGGATTGTTTTTTATATTAGGGATTCTTTCCATTTTTACACCTCCTGAATTTAGTTTTTCCTATTTATTTAATTATATTTAAGAATCTTTTGGAAGAATAAAAAAAGTATTTTAACAAACAATAAAGGAGAACAAAAAAATTGAAAGGAGTGTATTTATGGCACTTAAAAATACTGTAAATTTAAATAGTGTAACTCAACAAGAACTTAACTGTGTAAAGGAAATTGCTGGTGGTCATTTAACTATGAGTAGTAAGTTTGGAACTTATGCAAATCAAGTTCAAGATCCACAATTAAAGCAAATGCTTCAGCAAGCAAGTACAGACGCAAAAACTACTGCTACTAACCTAATTAATTCATTATAAGAGGAGGGAAAATAAATGATGCAAGAAAGAGATATTGTAAATGATATTTTAGCAGGGGCTAAAGCCAGTATAAATACTTATACAACGGCTATAATGGAATGTTCAAATCAACAATTAAGATCAACTCTACAAACATTAAGAAATGAAGCAGAACAAATGCAATACCAATTATACCAAATAGCCGAGCAAAAAGGATATTATAAGCCAGCGCCGCCAGCTAATAAAAATGACGTAAATCAAATAAAGAACACATTAACATCAGCTGCTAATAGTACAACTACAACTACAACAAATACAAATCAGCAAATGCAATAGTAAGTATTGAGAACTCCAAATTGAGGAGTTCTCAATTTTTAAATAAAAATTTTTAATTACAACTAGGACAAAATTTATAGACATTTTATTTTTAATATGCTATTATATTATAGATATAAATACCTTTAATCTAATCCAGAGAGGTTAGGAAGGAGAGCGTAGATAAATATTTATGGTATACTTGTGCCTTCCTATTTGGAAGGTTTTTTCGAACGCTAATCCTTTAAAAGGCTACTAAGTTAAAGGAGGAATTAAAATGTTAAAAGGAAGACATCTAATTGATCCACAGGATTTTACTGTGGAAGAGCTAGAAGAGATATTTCAATTAGCACAAGAAATTATTGAGAGACCAGAAGACTTTACCCATATTTGTGATGGAAAAGTTTTGGGGACATTATTTTTCGAACCTAGTACTAGAACTAGGTTAAGTTTTGAAGCTGCAATGCTTAGGCTAGGAGGAAAAATAGTAGGTTTTTCAGAGCCAGGTTCAAGTTCTGTAACTAAAGGAGAGAATTTACCTGATACAATAAGAACAGTTGCAGCATACACAGATATTATTGCTATGCGTCACCCAAAGGAAGGGGCACCAAAATACGGTTCACAGTTTTGTGATATTCCTCTAATAAATGCAGGTGATGGCGGTCACCAGCACCCAACTCAAACACTTACAGACCTTTTGACTATTAGAGTTGCAAAAGGTAACTTTTCTAATTTAACCATAGGACTATGTGGAGATCTTAAATTTGGTCGTACAGTTCATTCTCTAATAAAAGCAATGTCAAGATATGATAATATTAGATTTATATTAATATCCCCTAATGAATTACAAACTCCTGAATATATTAAGACTGAGATTCTAGATAAAAAGGCTCTAGATTATTTAGAGGTAGAAAGACTTGAAGAAGTTATTGATCAGTTGGATATACTATATATGACTAGAGTACAAAAAGAACGTTTCTTCAATGAGGCTGATTATATAAGACTAAAAGACAGCTATATATTGGATAATGTCAAGTTAAAATCAGCTAAGTCAGATTTAACAATTCTTCATCCACTTCCAAGAGTAAATGAAATAAGCATGGAAGTAGATAATGACCCTAGAGCTTGGTATTTTAGACAAGCAAAATATGGAATGTTTGTTAGAATGGCTTTAATTGCTAAATTATTGGGGGTGAAATAATGTTAAATATTAATAGTATTACAAAAGGCATTGTTATAGATCATATTAAGCCAGGATATGGATTTTTTATATTTAAACATTTAAAACTAGATGAGGCTGATTTTACTGTGGCTCTTATAATGAATGCTGCTAGTAAGAAGCATGGACGTAAAGATATGATTAAAATTGAAAATGTTATAGATATAGATTTAGCAATGTTAGGATTTATTGATCCAAATATTACAGTAAACATTATTGAAAATGAAAGAATTACAGAAAAAATCAATTTATCATTGCCAGATAGAGTAGAAGGAATCATTGAATGCAAAAACCCTAGATGTATAACCTCTAATGAAAGAGGAATAGTTCATAGATTTGTTTTAATCGATGAAGATAAGGGAAGATATAAATGTCAATATTGTGATCAGATATATTCTTGGGAGGGATAGAGTGGATATTCTAATAAAAGGAGCAAGAATAGTAGATGAGTCCAAAGATTTTCTTGGGGATTTATATATTAAAGATGGAATAATAGAAGATTTTGGTGTAAATTTAGATTATAATTGTACAGAAATAGATGGAGAAGGCTTAGTTCTTATGCCTTCCTTCATCGATCTACATGTTCATTTTAGGGACCCAGGATTTACTTATAAAGAGGACTTATTGACTGGAGGACTGGCAGCATTAAAGGGTGGATATACATTAGTCAACCTAATGGGAAATACTAATCCAATTTGCTCTTCAATGGAGACAGTAGAATATGTATTGAATAAAGCAAAGGAACTGGATTTGGTGGATGTTCATCAAACTGTTTCAATCACAAAGGATTTTGATGGACATACTCTTGAACATTTGGATAGATTAGATAATAGAGTAAAATTTATTTCTGATGATGGCAAAGGAATAAAATCGAATATCGCTATGTATAAGGCTATGACTAAGGCTAAGGAAAAAGAACTAACTATCATGACCCATGCAGAAGATGATAATTTAACTCCAATTGACTATAGAATATCGGAAAATATTATTACAATAAGAGATATTTATTTATCAAAGGCAACTGGGGCAAGATTACATTTATGCCATGTAAGTACGAGAGAGGCCATTGAGGAAGTAAGAAAAGCAAAAGCAGAAGGAGTTAATGTTACATGTGAAGTAACACCACATCATATAGCACTTTGGGATAATGATTTTAAGGTTAATCCTCCTATAAGGACAAAGGAAGATGTAGAATCACTTATTCAGGGGATAATAGATAGCACTGTAGATACTATAGCTACAGATCATGCACCACATACCAAAGAAGATAAAGAAAAAGGAGCTCCGGGACTATCTGGAATAGAAACGGCTTTTCCTGTTTCTTATACGACTTTAGTTAGATCCAGTAAAATAGATTTAATGAAATTGTCTAAAATAATGTCAGGAAATGCAGGAAGAATAATGGAGGTCAGAAAAGGTAAAATAGAAAAAGGCTATGATGGAGATATAGTTTTATTGGATTTAAATAAAGAAATTATAATAGATGGAGAAAAATTTATATCTAAGGGAAAGAATACTCCATTTAACGGAATGAAGTTTTACGGACAGGTAATCATGACATTAAAAAATGGAGAGGTTAAATATATAAATAAGGATTAAAAATCTGGGGTGAGAATGTGATAATTGATAGATTATATGATGAGGTAGAGAAAAAAGGAAATGTTTGTGTTGGATTAGATACTAATCTAGACTATATTCCTGAAAAAATAAAGAAGAAGTATAAAGATATAGACGAGGTTATTTTTCAATTCAATAAAAAGATAATTGATTGTACAGAAGATATAACTGCAATTTATAAGCTGCAAATTGCATATTATGAAGCCTATGGAATTCGTGGCCTATTTGGCTATATGAAAACCTTAGAATATCTAAGGGGCATTAATGCACTATCCATAGGAGATGTAAAGCGCGGAGACATTGCTTCTACAGCGGATATGTACGCTAAAGCGCATTTTGAGGGTGATTTTGAAACTGATTTTATTACTCTTAATCCATATATGGGCTTTGACAGCATTACACCATATTTTAAATATCTAGACAAGGGCAATAAGGGGATATTTGTACTTCTTAGAACTTCTAATCCGGGTGCAAAGGATATAGAGTATCTAGATGTAGGAGGCAAGAATCTTTATTACCATGTAGGTGACAAGCTAGAGGAAATGGGAAAAAATTATATTGGCAAATCTGGATATAGCCTAATTGGAGCTGTAGTCGGTGGTACTCATACAGATGAAGCAATAGAAATTAGAGAAAGATATAAGGACATGTATTTCCTAATACCTGGGTATGGAGCCCAAGGAGCTGGAGGTAAGGATGTAAGTCTCTATCTCAATGAAGGAAATGGGGGAGTTGTAAACTCATCAAGAGGTATAATTACAGCTTATAAGAACTATGAAGATGGAATTAAAAACTTCGAAAAATATACTAGAGAAGCAGTGCTTTCCATGAGGGAGGATATTGGCTATGGCAGATAGCTATAAAGATGGAATAATTTGCTCAAATACTGAAATAAGTCCAAATATATATGAGATAGTTCTTGAAGGAGAATTTAAGGGAGCACCAGGACAATTCTATATGATAAGAGGATGGGAAGAGTTAGATCCATTTTTACCTAGACCTATTAGTATTGCAGATGTAGAAGGTAGAAGAATAAAGTTTCTATATGAAGTTAGGGGTAGAGGAACTCATATTATATCAAAATTAAAAAAGGGAGATAGATTAAGTATACTAGGGCCATTGGGCAATGGATTTGATCTAAAGGTTCAAGGGAAAATAGCATTGATATCTGGTGGTATAGGTATTGCACCAATGTTATATTTGACTAAAAAACTTTTAGGAGAAGTTGATATCTACGGCGGATTTAGAAGTAATGCTTACTTTTTAGACCAAATAAGACCTTATGTAAAAAATGTATTTATCGCCACAGAAGATGGATCTACTGGTCATAAAGGATTTGTAACAGAATTATTTGATCCAAGTAAATATGATTTGGTTTTAACCTGTGGACCAACTCCAATGATGGAGGTAGTGATAAGAATGTGTAAGGATAAAGTTCCAGTATATGTTTCTATGGAAAATCGTATGGCATGTGGTATAGGTGCTTGCCTTGGATGCACAATAGAGACAATAAGAGGAATGGAAAGAGTATGTAAGGAAGGACCAGTATTCAAAGGTGAGGAGGTTGTATTATATGACTAAGGTAAATATATGTGGTGTAGAACTTAAGAATCCAGTCATAGCTGCCTCAGGAACCTTTGGCTTTGGTAGAGAATTCGAAGAATATTTTTCTATAGAAAAATTAGGAGGTATATCTACTAAAGGTCTTACCCTAAATAAAAGGGATGGAAATAAAGGGATAAGAATATATGAAACTCCCTCAGGATTGATGAATAGTATAGGGTTACAAAATCCTGGAGTAAGGGGATTTATTGAGGATGAACTACCATTCTTGGAAAAAAAAGATACAGTAATATTAGCCAATCTAGGAGGAAGCACTTTAGATGATTATCTACAGGGGATAGAATTATTAAATAATACTTCAGTTCATTTTATTGAGCTTAATATCTCATGTCCTAATGTAAAAGAAGGTGGTATGGCCTTTGGTATAAAATGTAACACAGCATCAGAAGTAGTGAAGGAAGCTAAAAAACTATCTAAAAAGCCAATAATAGTAAAACTATCTCCTAATGCTGAAAATATAAAAGAGATGGCATATACATGTGTAGAAGCAGGGGCAGATGGACTTTCTCTTGTGAATACTTTTAATGCTTTAGCAATAGATATTTATAAGAGAAAGCCTATATTTAACAATATAACAGCTGGTTTATCGGGACCATGTATCAAACCTATAGCTTTAAGAATGGTATATGAAGTAAATCAAGTTGTAGATGTACCTATAATAGGCATAGGTGGAATAACAACAGCAGAGGATGCTATAGAATTTATTATGGCAGGAGCCACAGCTATTCAAGTAGGAAGTGGTAATTTTATTAAACCAGATATCTCTGTGGATATTATTAGAGGTATAGAAGATTTTATGAATAGAGAAGGTATTAAATCACTGGAAGAAATTAGAGGAATAATTTAAGACAATTAACAAAGAACAATTAACAAAGAATAATTAACAAAGAACAATTAAAACATTGATTTATTAATTGGTTTTATGGTTTTCAATTGTTAACTGTTAATCGTTAATTGCCAATTGAAGAAAGGGGTTTTAGTATGATAATCGATTTATTAAAGGAATCAAATGCATTGCTTGAAGGACATTTCTTATTATCATCAGGGAAACATAGTGATAGATATGTACAATGTGCAAAGCTATTACAATACCCAGATAAGGCAGCAAAAGCCATATCTTTTATAGTAGAAAAGGTTAAAGATTTAGATATTGATATAGTTGTAGGGCCGGCTATGGGAGGAATTATAGTAGCTTATGAGCTAGGACGTCAGCTAGGTAAACCTGCTATATTCACTGAACGAGAAGAAGGTGAAATGAAACTAAAAAGAGGTTTCCATATTGAAAAGGGACAAAAGGTACTCATCACTGAAGATGTTGTAACCACTGGAAAATCGGCATATGAAGCTATCAGAGTTGTTGAGGAATATGGTGGGGTTGTTGTTGGCATAGCATGTATAGCTGATAGATCTAAAGGTGATATTAAATATCCAGTATATGGAGGAACTAAATTAGAGATAAAAACCTATGATATAGAAGATTGTCCTTTATGTAAGGAAGGGTTACCGATAGTAAAACCAGGAAGTAGAAAAATTTAGTGCTGCATGGGATGGATTCTCATGTAGCATTATTTTTGTTTTTCCATGTAAATTTGCTTTTTCAAACAATATATTATAATATAAAAATGTGGTTTTAACGAGATGATAGATTTATAAAGGTGGTGTTTTTATGCGTTTAAGGAATTATAAAACAGGCACATCCTCCATGCAAAGTCATACAAGATAAACGGTGGCAATTAGTTTGTATGGAGTAAAATAGTATAATTGCCAATATTCATTCTAACTTGTTTGTGAATAGATTGTTTATAATGTAGACTTTGCTTCCTTAGAACGAAATTTTTTAAGGGGTGGAGTTAGAATGAAATATATTAAAGCAAATAATATTTTTCCGGAAGAATTATTAAAACAAATACAGAAATATGTACAAGGGGAATTAATCTATATCCCTAAGCCAGAGGGAGTTAGAAAAAAATGGGGAGAAAATTCAGGTCATAGAGTATATTTAGATCACAGAAATAGCCAAATTCGTGAAAAATTTCTTGTGGGATTATCTATGGATGAACTGGCAGAAGAATTTTGTCTTTCCATTGAAAGTATTAAAAGAATTGTTTATTCTAAATAAAATATTAAGAAGATTCATCTAATTTTAAATAGATGAATCTTTTTTGTTAAGAACTTATATTAATTGTTTTTGACATATTATATTTAAGTAATACTCTATATAATAAAATTTAAGCTGTATATCATAATAGATAGTCTAATCTATGATTAATTATTATCTCATAGAAATAATGAGAGAGAAAATAAAGTATAGGAATGAGGTGTATTTATGCTAATTCGCAGATTATCTAATGAGGAACTATATAAGGCTGTTGATTTACGAATTGAATGTTGGAATAATGATTATAGAGGTGTTATTCCACCTAATGTAATGGACAGAGAAGAAGAACTGGAATTTCTTATATCATGGATAAACGAAAAATGTGATGACATAAGGCGCATTTATGGAGTTTTTGATGGAGAAAAGTTTGCTGGTTTTGTAGGAGCAAGTATAGCAGAGAAGGAAGATAGTGATAATGGGGTAGAATTAAATTATCTGTTCGTAGATCAGGAATATCGGGAACGTGGATTTGGTCTTAAATTGATCAAAGCCGTAGTAGATGAATTCAAGGTATACGGATTTAGAGAACTAATAGTATATAATTGGCATGAAGTTCATTCTAATAAGTACTACTTATACCTAGGGGGCAAAGTAAAAAAACAAGTTGTTCAATCTTTTAAAGGGCAAGATATATTAGCTGATGTGTTCGTTTGGGATTTAGCAGATATTATCAAAACATTGAATAATATCTTATATGCAAGAGATGTTCAGCATGGTGGGCTTCATGTGAATAAAAAGTTTGATGAAAGCGTCATAATAACGACAGACTTTTCAAATGATGATTTTGATTGTGTTTGTAAAGGATTATTTAAACATAATGTAATGAAGACAGAAGGAGTATTAAAAAAGCCGGGTATTGATATTAATTTATATCTTAAAACTTCTGATGAAGAAACAATAGGGGCAATTTTATGCGATACTTTCAACTATTGCATGTATATTGATGTAATGTGGATTGATGAAAAATATAGAGGTAAAGGATATGGTAGGCTACTGATTACTGAAGCAGAGAAAATAGCTAGAGCATATGGATGTGTTTTTGCCCATACTTGTACATTTAGTTATCAATCGCCTTGGTTCTATAAAAAATGTGGATATGAAGTGTTCTCTATATTAGACGAATATCCTGATGGTATAAAGCAGTACTTTCTAAAGAAAAAGTTCTAGGATAAGGTTCAGGAAAGGAAGAGGTAAGCTATTTTTAAGGTGTTTAAAACTAGTTATAATGATAGTAGGATTAATTGTAAAATTATTTTAAATTCTGTGAATGAGTTAGAAAATTTATGTTTATGGAGGGTAAATAAATGAGAGAAATTGATTCAAATAAACATGCTTGGGGACAAGTATCTCAAGATCATTATGAAGCATTCAAAAAAAAGCTATTAAATGGGAACCATCAGTTTAATATGTATATAAAAAATGAAATTGGTGATTTAAGAGGCAAGAGAGTTATACACTTACAATGTAACACAGGAGCTGATACAATACTTTTAGCAAAAATGGGAGCAAGAGAAGTTATAGGTGTTGATTTAGTCCCAGACAATGTTTTTTATGCTAAAAAGCTTGCTAATGATTTAAACATTGAAAATATCAATTTTATTGAGTCTGATATTATGACATTAATGGATAAACATGATGAAAAGTACGATATGGTCTTCGTTTCAGAAGGTGCCATTGGCTGGCTTCCAGACCTAAGTCAATGGGGAAGAACAATTCGTCATCTCTTAAATAACAATGGATTTGTTTACGTTTTTGATTCGCATCCATTTTTCTTAACTTTTAATACAGATAAACTTGCGAAAAATGAAATAGAGATTCAGTATCCCTACTTCAGCAAAATTCCTGATGAAGAAGATTCTATTGGTGGATACGTTTCAGCCCCGAAACGTGGCGTAAAAGCATATTTTTGGATGTATACAGTTTCTGACATCATTAATGCTCTTACAAATGCTGGTTTGCATATTAATTATTTTAATGAGTATAAGGAGAACTTCTTCAACGCTGGTGGAATGAAAAGTGTAGGAAATGGGTTGTTTAATCTTGAATATAATATTGATAAATTTCCGATGTCATTTAGCATAAAAGCCACTGTTTATTAGTTCAGTAATAATTACTCCTTATACAAACTATAATCACAATGATATGGCGTAATAACTTATATTTTCTTAAAAATAAGTCGTGTGAAAAAGGAATGAATCGTAAGATTAATTCATAGTATACATTCTTCAGTTTAAGATAAGGGATATATACAAATATTAAAAAGCTATGAGATTTCTGAAATCACATAGCTTTTAATGTTGTGTTTTTGAGGAAATGATGAAACAGAATATTAACTTGGAAATTATTTATTATTTTTTGTTTCTTTATATAAATCTGAATTAATATTATCATTCTTATCTTGAATTATGGAATCTAATGATTTTGCATTGGGTCCAAATAATACATCTTCTGGTATATTTATAAAACTTCCCCTAGGAGGAAAAGTCTCGCTATTTTGATAAAAACTATTGTTGTCCAAATTTTCTGTTTTATCAGGCAAATTAGATTGTGTTTTATTAACAGGCTTAGTATAATAGGGTTGGTTAAGCTTTTCTTTATGATTCATATCCATCACCTCCAGTTATAACAATAGTATTAACCATAAAATCATTAATACTAAGGTAAAATTTCCTAAGAAATTAGAATTGCATAATAAATTAATATATTTAATTAGGGTATTAATATATTTAAAATAAAGATTAAAAATATTAATATGACTATTGACATTTTTAAGAATTAATACTATCCTATCATTAGGAACTAGAACAATTAATAATTGTTAATTGTGCATTGTGAATTGATTAAACGGGGGGATACAATGAAAGAGCTTTTACTTAAACGGAAATCAAGATTTATATTTTACATACTGGCCTGCTTTATACCAGTGTTAGATAACACATTGGTAAACTTGGTTATGTCAATGATTATAGGTAGTATTCAAGTTGGAACAATGGAAAATTTCATTAGAATTTGTTTTATTTCACTGGGAGTAACAGTATTAGGAGCTGTAATGTATATAGTATCTAGATTTATGAGAATATCCTTCATGAGGGATACATTGCTAGATGTTAGACTTTTAGCATTTGACAAGATATTAAACTCATCCTATAAAGAGTTTAGTAAGAAATCCAAGGATAGCTATATTTCTAATCTAATCAATGATATTAATATATTTGAAAGTAACTTTTTTCTACAGCTTATTAATGTAATATTTCGCGGTGGAGTATATGTAGTATCACTTACTATAATAGGGTTTTTAGATATAAAATTTTCCATAGGTGCTTTCGTTATCTCTATAATATTATTTTTTATTAGCAAGAGTTTTGAAAGTAAGACAGTTAAACTTCAAGAAGAAGTATCTGAATATAATGAGAATTTTGCCATAGAGATGTCAAATATTTTTAATGGATTAGAGATATTGAAATTAAATAATATAGAAGACCAATTTCTATCTAAGGCATTGAAATCTATTACTGGATTAGAAAGAAAAAAGTTTGAATTTAATATATATACAGATAGCCAAAGAAGAATTATGGAGTTCCTAGGCTTCGGATTCTTAATAGGATCTATGGTTTATTTGTCTACTTTATTAGGAAAAGGTATATCTTTAACCAAAGTAACCTTTATGGTGCAATTAGCAAATGGTTGTATATGGAATGTTACTTCTATTTTACCTCTTTTTAATCAGCTCAAATCATCAGCTAAAATATATGATAAGATAACAAAGAACAATGAAGATGATTCGGTTTATATACAAAAGGAAAAGGATTTTACATTTAAAAATGAAATAGAAGTTAAAAACCTATATTTTGAATATGAAGGAAAAGAAATTTTGAAAGATACATCCTTCAAGATTGAGAAGGGTAAGAAATATTTACTCAAAGGGACAAGTGGTGCGGGTAAATCGACATTGATTAAATTACTATCAATGATTTATGATGATTATAAAGGTAAAATAACTGTGGATGGCGTAGATTATAGGGAAATTAAAGAATCTAGCTTAAATGATAAAGTTTCTTTCATATACCAAGATGTATTCTTATTTGAGGATACCATATATAATAATATAGCATTATATAAATCCTATCATGAAGGAAAAATTCAAGAGGCAGCCAATAAAGCAGGACTAGATAATCTACTTCAAAAAAAGGAAAATGGAATTCATGAAATGTTAATGGAAAATGGAAAGAATTTATCTGGCGGAGAGCGACAAAGGATTTCCATTGCTAGAGCCATAGTTAAGGATTGTGAGATTTTATTTGTAGATGAGGGGACCTCAAGCCTTGATGAAGAATTGGGAAGAAAGATAGAAGAGACAATACTTTCTTTAGATTGTACAGTTATTGCTATTTCTCATAGATATTATGAAGGAATAACAGAAAAATATGATCATATTTTAGAAATTAAAAACAATCAAATTAATGAATATAATTCAAATGAATACTTTATGGAGGTGGCAATATGAAAAGGTCCATAAAGAAATCTTGGGTATATCTAGCCCTAGCATTTTTAGTGCTGACTATTGGAATAGCCTTAGACGGATATATAACTATTAAGATTATGAGGATAATTGATGCGGCTATGGAAGGAAATATGAACTTATTTAAAGAAGAAGCTATAAAAGCCTTCTTATTTATTGGATTATCACTTCCATTTAACATCCTTTCTTCTTATACAAGGGGACTATATATATATAAATCCTTAGTTAAAACAAAGGTCAACTATGTAGAGAAATTATTTGGTAAAAATATTAATGAATTTCAATCTGAGAATAATGCAAAATATTTATCTGCTATAACTAATGATATGAACAATATAGAGAAGAAGTACTTAGAAGGAATATATGAAGTAGGAAGCAGCTTTATTGGGTTTTTAGTATCCTTTATAGTTATTGCCTCAGTAAGTCCATCAGCTCTGTTTATTGGAATAGGCATATCTATAATATCAGTGGTTTTATCAATGGCAGTAGGAAAGCCGTTACAAAGACATGAAAAACATAGGT
Organism: uncultured Tissierella sp.; assembly: GCF_902479755.1. Classification (NCBI taxonomy): domain Bacteria; kingdom Bacillati; phylum Bacillota; class Tissierellia; order Tissierellales; family Tissierellaceae; genus Tissierella; species uncultured Tissierella sp. The sequence continues at coordinate 36,387 of NZ_CABSQO010000006.1, forward strand.
CAGATCTATTCGAAGGATATACATCTTATATAAAAGAAGTCCTAGGAGCCTTCCAAATTATTAAGGCTAATAATCTAAATGAAAAAGTTAAAGAAGATTTTTATAATAAAAGTAAAGATATTCAATATAAGGGATATACAATAGATAAAATCCATACTTATACTTTATCTTTGCAGCAACTTGTAATGTATAGCTCAACATTTGGAATTCTTATTATATCAGCTTTTATGGCTATAAGGGGATCAATAACTACTGGGGCTGTTATTTTAATAGTAAATAATATGAGTAGAGTGATTTTTCCTCTGATGAACCTAGCGGAATGGTTTCCAAAGATATTTTCAGTCAAATCATTATTTGAGAAAATGGATGAAAGTCTTAAAAATTATGACAACCATAAAGAAACAATGGATATAAATGAATTTAATAATAGCATTGAATTTAATGATGTATCCTTTGGATATGAAAATAAGGAAGTATTAACAGATGTTAATTTAAACATCGTGAAAGGAGAAAAGTATTTAGTTGTAGGTCCTAGCGGTGGAGGAAAATCAACATTATTAAAGCTTTTTAGAAAATATTTCAATCCCACCAATGGAGATATATTAATTGATGGCAAAAGTTTGAAGGATATTAAGAAAGCAAGTTATTTTAACAATATTTCTAATGTGGAGCAACAAGTATTTCTATTTGAAGATACACTTAGGAACAATATTACCCTATATAAGGATTATAGTGAAGAGGAAATTAATCTTGCTATAGAAAGAGCTGGATTGAAAGACTTTGTAAAAGGTTTGCAAAACGGACTTGATACTATGATATATGATAATGGAAAGAATATCTCTGGAGGAGAAAGATCAAGAGTTGCCATAGCGAGGGGACTCCTTTCCAAATCAGACATAATTTTTCTTGATGAGGCTTTCGCAAGCCTAGACTCTAAGGTAGCTAAAGAGATAGAAAATACATTATTAGATTTAGACGGTGTAACTATAGTAAATGTAAGTCATGTAATATTCCAAGAAACAAAGGATAAGTATGATAAAATTTTTGTAGTTAAAAATAAAGCAGTTATATAATAAAAAATGAGCTATTTAGCTCATTTTTTATAACCTATAGGAAATCTACTATTCTTAATCTAGATGAAAGTCTTTTTATTTCATTCTATAAAAAAATATACTTGATGCCAGTCTAATCACAGCTACTGCAATTAGTGCAATGTATATATTTGTCATATCCATTACCTTTACACCGAGAATAGGAGAAATACCAGAGATAATAGCTATAAGAGTATTATAGATAGCTATATAAATAGTTCTATTTTCATTTGGAATGATTTCTAATAATATATTAAATAATAACAGAACTGTACCGGCCACTGATACTCCTATTAAAACATTGAATAATACTAACAGCCATATTTGGTTAGAGACTGCATATAGAAGGGGAGTTACACCCATTCCTATAATAGCTATAGCTAAAGTTACATTATTTCCGTTTTTATCTGCCCATTTTGGCCATTTAGTATATGTCCATATTGAGGAAATGGCACTAGCTATAGATATGGCAGCTAACCAATTTTCATCAGCTTTCAATATCTTTATAGTATAAATATTAAATAAAGGTTGAGCACCTACCCAGCCAATATGAAAGAAAAGTGATGCAAAAGTAAATAGAAGGAATTTTTTATTATTAGGTATTTCCTTTAGTACCTGTTTTAAAGAAGATAAATAATTAGATTCTTTTTTATTTTTATTTGTAAAACCTTTAAATTTAAAGAAAGAAATCACTTCAAATACAGATACTATAAATGCAATAATGAAGAAAATCTGATAGAGCTTTATAGTATCTTTATCTGTTTTTGGTATAGATGTAAGTAGCTTCCCAGATATAAATGTTATAATTATTCCAACAAATGAAGAATATTTATTTCTAAGGCCCATTGCTTCGCCTCGTTCTTTTATGCAAAAAACATCTCCCATACTAGCTTGATATCCCATAGTTCCAATACTACCTGGTAAATTCATCAAACCTATCATTAGGACAAATAGACTAGCCTGATTTACATTTAAAAATGGTATAATAGCTATAAATAAAAAGAAAATCTTATGTAATAACATTGTACCGCCTATGGTTTTTTGTTTATTGCTTAATGATTCAATCAGTATAGCTCCAGGTATAAAAGCTAATATGCTTATAAAATGAGGTAAGGATGTAAGATAAGCTATCTGGTAATCAGTAGCTCCTAATCTTTCAGCAAACTTTGAATAATATGGGTTAACTAAGTTGGTTACAACGGCAGCTAAAATTCCATTTAAAATATTAATTTTCTTGTTATAATCAAAATCATATTGGAGAGAAATGGAGCTTTCGGTCAATTTATACACCTTCTATTATTTATTCAGATTCTAGCAACATTATATAATAAGTTCTGAATTAAATAAAGAATTATATTGTTTGTAATATTCAAATAAAATAGTAAAATTATATATAGGGAGTGGTCTCATGTTTGGTAGAAATATTAATTTAGATCAAAGTATATTGCTTAAAAATAAAATACCTTTACTGTATAATGATGAATCTTGGGTTAAATTGTTTGGAGATGTTAATGATAAGAATATTCAAAATACTAAAGAAGAACTTATTGAGCTTGTATCAAAAGAAAGAGAGTTAGAAATTCAAAACAGGGAATTGCAGAGGGAAAAATTAAAATGTATGAAAATGATTCTTGGGATATCAGATTCAATAAATAACGATAATAAAGTTGAAAATATAGCACTTTTAGATGATTATAAAAATCGAATGATTAGTATAAATGAAGAGCTAGAGGAACTGACTTTTCAACTTGAGACAATACCAAAAGAAATAAGAGAGGCAAATCTTAAATTGTTAAATCTGACAATTGAATATGGTTATGATGAGCTTAAAGTCAAAGAAAAGGTTGTTGCTCAATCAATAGGTGAAATAGAAGTTTTAAGACAGAAATTAAAGAATTTAATAAAAACAAAGCATGATTATGAAGAATGGATAAATGAGACATATACTTTTCTTCATGGACTTTTAGGATCAGAAGTTATAGAAAAAATTGATAAAGAGAGATTTAAATAAAATGATATGTGAAGATAGAATATCCATGGGAACAGATATCGTGAATATAAATAGAATAAAAAAAATAATATCAGAGAAAAAGAGTAGATTCTATGATAAGATATTTACAGTAAAAGAAATAGAATATATTTCTAAAGGTGGTCATAAGTGCACAACTATAGCAGGTAGTTTTGCTGCTAAGGAAGCTATTAGCAAGGTTCTAGGAACAGGGATAGGGTCTGTAGGCTGGAAAGAAATAGAGATACTTCATTGTGCGAGTGGAAAACCCTATGTAAACCTTATAAATAAGGGAAAAGAAAAATTAGAAGAACTGGGTTTAGATAGTATAGAAATATCTATTTCTCATGAGGAAGATTATGCTTTAGCCTTTGCAATAGGATATAGAAGCAATAATATAAATATAGAAATAGATGATTCTATGAAAAAATTACTGCCTAGAAGAAGTAGAGATAGCCATAAGGGAACTTATGGTAGAGTGGCTGTTATAGGTGGAAGTAGAGGGATGGCAGGTGCACCTTATTTAACGTCAATGGCAGCATTAAGAACTGGAACAGGTCTTGTATATAGTATAGTACCTAAATCTTTAGAAAACATTATGTCCATAAAACTTACGGAAGTAATAATAAAATCAGCAGAAGATAAGAATAAAGGATATTTTACAAAAGATTCATTATCTGATATTTTAGAAGGAATAGAAGGAATGGATGCAATAGCCATAGGGCCTGGTATTGGAGCAGATAAGGAAAGAACTTATCTAATTGAAGAAATTATAAATAATTATAAAAGGCCCATAGTTATAGATGCAGATGGAATAAATTGTTTATCCATTAATCCAGATATTTTATATAAAAGAGAACAACCAATTATCATTACCCCACATCCAGGAGAATTGGGAAGATTCCTAGGTATAAGTACAAAGGAAATCCAAGAAAATAGAATTTATTATTCTAAATATACTTCTGAGAAATATAATATAATAGTAGCTTTAAAAGGATTTAATACCATAGTTGCATCACCTAAGAATGAAATATATATAAATGCAACTGGGAATCCAGGAATGGCTACTGCAGGATCAGGGGATTTACTTACAGGAATTATAGCCTCTTTTATAGGTCAAGGATTAATATCAATTGATGCAGCAAAGCTAGGTGTATTTTGTCACGGATTAGCAGGAGACTTAGCTAGTATTTATAAAGGAGAATATGGAGTTATTGCTACAGATATATTAGAAAATATCCCCTACAGTATTAAAAAAATTCAAGAGTAAAGGTTGGGGTGATATTGAAAAGGCTCCTATTATTTATATTGATCCTTATGGTTTTATTAACATCATGTAACTTTTCTTCTAAGGAGAAAATTCTGTATAAAGACAAAAGAGTCTTATCTAAAATAGAAAAAACATATGAAAAATATAACGGATATAAATGTAAAGCTAATATTAAAATTATTTCAGGCGAAACAGAATCAATATATTTAATAGAAGAAACATATAACAAACCTAACAAATATAAATTAGAAATTTTAAAGCCGAAAGAAAGCAAGGGTATAATAATACTAAATACTGATGATAAAGTTTTTGTTGAACATCCATCGATTAACCAATCCATATCATTAATAACAATAAAATCTTTAAATAAGCAGATGCTAATAGGAGGATTTTATGAAAATATATCTAAATCAAATACAATTAGTACTCAAGAGATAAATAATGAAGAATATCTTACTTTTGAATTTAAGCTTGAGGAAAAAAATAAATACAGGGATTCTGCAAAGATTTGGATAGAAAAGAAAAATTATACTCCATATAAATTAAATATATTTGATGAGAGTGGTGCATTACAGGTAGAAATTACTTATGAAAACTTTAAATTTATTAGAAACCTAAAGACAAAATTATAAGGGGGATTATTAAATGTATACTTTAGATGAAACAAGGCCAGTATGGGCAGAAATCAACTTAGATAACTTAGCTCACAATATTAGAGAGGTGAGAAAACATACAAACGAGAATGCATTAGTTACTGCTGTAGTAAAAGCTAACGGATATGGTCATGGTTCTGTAGAGATATCAAAAACTTTCCTAGATAATGGTGCAGATAGATTAGCAGTAGCTATTCTAACAGAAGCTATAGAATTAAGAAAAGGAAATATAACTGAACCAATATTAATTTTAGGTTATACACCTCCAACACAATATGGAAAACTATTGGACTATGATTTAATTCAGGCTATATATAACTATGAAGAAGCTAAGATATTATCAAATAAAGCAGTAGAACTAGGGAAAACAGCCATAATTCATATTAAGATTGATAGTGGAATGGGTAGAATTGGATTTATTCCAGCTAAAGAATCTATAGAAGATATAATAAAGATATCTAAGCTTCCTAATATCTATATAGAAGGAATTTTTACTCATTTTGCAAAAGCTGATGAAACTGATAAATCTCATGCAAGAAGTCAATTTGAAAAATATGTAAACATAGTTAATGATTTGGAAGAACAAGGATTAAATATACCAATAAAACATGTATCTAATAGTGCTGCAATTATTGATTTGCCACAGTATAATCTAAATATGGTTAGAGCAGGAATAATGATATATGGTTTTTATCCTTCAGATGAAGTGAGAAAGGATATAGAGTTAAAGCCAGCAATGACTTTGAAAGCTAAGATATCTCACTTAAAAGCAGTACCTAAAGGAACTGGGATCAGCTATGGACAAATTTTTGTTACAGAGAAGGAATCAAAGATAGCAACTATACCCATAGGATATGCAGATGGATTTACTAGATTGCTAACTGAGAAAGCTGAAGTAACTATAAATGGTAAAAGGGCAAAAATAATAGGGAAAATATGTATGGATCAATGTATGATAGATGTCACTCATATAGAAGACGTGAAACTAGGAGATGAAGTGGTAATATTTGGATGTGAACCAGAATACCCTCATGCCGATGAACTCGCAGAAAAAATTGGTACAATAAATTATGAAATTGTATGCATGGTAAGTAGAAGGGTTCCTAGAGTCTATATATCTAATGGAAATATAGTGAAGATAAAAGATTATTTACTGGAATAAAGCTTAAAAGGAATAAATTGATGAATAGGTTGACATTGGCAACGAAAAGCATATATAATTGTTTTAGGCTATTTTATATATTTTTTATCCAAGATTTTGTGTGGGGGGTGTGCCTTTATGGCTGAGACTAGAAGGATAACAGTTAGTTTACCCAATAGCCTCCTAGAAGAAGTTGATGTTATGGTTCCTATGGAGTATAAAAACCGTTCTGATTTTATAGCAGAGGCCATGAAACTCTTTATTAGTGAGAAAAAAAAATTAGATATTATTGAGAAATTGAGGGAAGGATATAAGGAAATGAGTCAAATTAATTTAGCTTTTGCTGAAATGGGGTTAGAACAAGATATTCTTGAACTAGCCACATATGAAGCAAGTCTTAAGAGGCAGGCGATATTATGATAGTTAAACGAGGAGATATATATTATGCTGATTTAAGTCCTGTTATAGGATCTGAACAAGGAGGGGTAAGACCAGTACTTGTTATCCAAAATGATGTTGGAAACAAATATAGTCCTACTATTATTATTGCTGCAATTACTTCCCAGATAAATAAGGCGAAATTGCCTACACATGTAGAGATAAATGCTCCAGAATACGGACTACCAAAGGACTCAGTAGTCCTTCTGGAGCAAATAAGAACTATAGATAAAAAGAGACTTCGAGAGAGAATAGGAAGATTCAGTGAAGAAATGATGTCTAACGTAGATGAATGCTTGAAAATAAGCTTAGGATTAATAGAACTATAGTGAATACATACATATTAAAAATAGGCATTACTTAATGCTTATTTTTTTATTGGTTTTGTAGTATAATTAAAATCAGTGAATAGTGAATTGGAGGAATACATATGAAAAATAAAATTAAGAGAATAGGAATTGGATTAAGTGCAATAGTTATATTATTAGGAGCAACAAGAGTATTTTCGGAACCAGGTTCTGAATCAGATCCATTAGTCACTCTTAGTTATGTAGAGAAAAAAATAGAGCAATTAAAATACTATGTAGATACAGAATTAGGAAAGAAAAATACTGGAAATGAGACTACGGGATCATGGGCAGTAGTTGAAGTGCCAGCAGGAAAATCTTTAATCTGTAAAGATGGGACAGAGATCATACTACGTTCAGGAGAAGCTAGAGCTATAGCAATAGTAGTCAATGGTGTAATGAATGGACTAACAGATATTACTGTAGGTAAAGATTTGGCAATGGAAGAAAATATCATAGCAAATCATTTACTTATAATACCTAGAGATGATGGAAGAGGAGCTAGAGCTTTAACAAATAGTTTTTTCCTAGTTAAAGGAGATTATGAAATACGATAGGAGGAGTACTTTGATTGATATAAGGGAGTACAAAAGTGGTGATGAAAAGGGAATATTAAATTTATTTAATGAAATATACACTGCATCTAGAGAAGAAGAATATTGGAGATGGCAATTCATGGAGAATCCATGGGGAGAGTCAGTTATTGTTGTAGCAGAAGAAGACTCTAAGATAATAGGACAATGTACACTTATCCCTACAAAGATTATAATTAATGACAAAGAGATATTAGCAGGCCATTCAGTAGATACTATGATTAGCAAGGAATATAGAGGAAAAGGTATATATGAGAAAATGGCTAAAAAGTCTTATGAATTAGCTGCCCTAAAAGGAATAGAAATCAGAGTTGGATTTCCAACTAACGAAGCATTGAGAGGCCTACTAGGAGATGATATTAGTGCAGCTCTAGTAGGGGATATTCCACTACTACTTAAGCCTTATAAATTAGATAATTTTTTATCTAGTATAATAAAATTGAAACCTTTAGCTAAAGCATTGGCTTTACCTAGTACCTTATTCATAAAATTTATCTATAAGGAAAAGACAATGAAGATTAATAAGCTTTATATATTTAAGGAAGTAAAGGAATTTAATGAAGACTTTGATATACTTTGGGATAAAATAAAGATAAGTAGTCAAATAATGACAAAAAGGGATAGTGAATTCTTAAACTGGAGAATCAAAAATCATCCTAAGAATCATTATAAGACCTTTGGAGCTTATTTAGAAGATGAATTAATGGGATACATGGTAGTAAAGATAGAAGAACGAAGTTTGAGAGGCAAATCCAATGTAAAACTAGGAAGTATTGTAGACATGATAGGTATAGATGAAAGTATATTAACAGGTCTTTACTTAGAAGCAAAAAAATATTTTAAAGTTGAAAAAATAGATTTTGTAGTATCTTGGGCTTCTGAATCTATGAAATATCGTCAATTTCTAGTTAAATTAGGTTTTTTCAAATCTAGGTCTTTAATAGCTTTTGTAGTTAAGGATTTAACACAAAAAAAAGAATTGGAAAACTACATCATCAATGAGAAAAACTGGTATGTTATGCCCATTGAATCAGATATCTACTAAATGATGCAAGGCGAAATGGAGGAGAATTTATGACATCAACGAAGGATATGAAAATAACTATTATTGGATTAGGTTATATTGGCTTGCCTACTGCTGCCATATTTGCTAAATCAGGAATGACAGTATTAGGCTATGATATTAATGAAAAAGTAATAAATGCTTTAAATCAAGGGAAAATTATAATTGAAGAACCAGGTCTTGAAGATTTAGTTAATGAAGTTGTAGAAGAGGGGAGATTAAAAGGTATTAGCAAATTAGAGGAAGCTGATGTTTTTATTATTTCAGTTCCTACACCAATTAACAAGGATAAGACTGCTAATATGGATTATGTTAGAAAAGCAGCTGAATCTATAGTTCCCGTACTTAGAAAAGGAAATATAGTAGTCTTAGAATCTACTTCCCCACCAGAGTCTACTGAAAAAATAATATTACCTATACTTGGTAAATCAGGGCTTGATATAGGAGAAGAAGTTTTTGTTGCTCATTCACCAGAAAGAGTTTTACCAGGTAAGATAATTCAAGAACTAATTGAAAGCGATAGAATTATTGGGGGAATAAATGAAAAATCTGCTCAGTTAGTTAAGAATTTATATAGTGTTTTTGTTAAGGGGGAGATTTTTACAACTGATTCCAAAACAGCAGAAATGTGTAAGCTTATGGAAAATACTTATAGGGATGTTAATATTGCCTTGGCAAATGAGCTTGCCATAACTTGTGAAGAGATGGGGATAAATGCTTGGGATGTTATAACTTTAGCTAATAGGCATCCTAGAGTTAATATTCATCAGCCGGGACCAGGGGTTGGAGGACATTGTTTAGCAGTTGATCCTTGGTTCATAGTAGAAAGACAAATTAAAGGAAATATTATTAAACTTGCTAGAGAAACAAATGATAATATGCCAAATCATATATTAGATAAACTAAAGGAAATTTTCCCAGATAAAAATGCTAAAATATCTATATTAGGACTTACATATAAACCAAATATAGATGATATGAGGGAAAGCCCTATAGTAAATTTGGTAAAATTATTAAAAGAAAATACCAGATTTACTTTATCATTACATGACCCTCATGCATGTAAGGAAAACTTTGAGTTAGGTAATCTTATGCTTGATTCCTTATATGATGTAGTTAAGGATGCAGATTTAATGATACTGGCAGTAAATCATAACGAATATAAAAATATAGACTTTAAAAAAGTAGCTACATTGATGAAAGACAAGCATATCTATGATACTAGAAATTTCTTAGATGAAGCTTTCCTTAAAGATTTAGGTTTTAAAATTACACTATTAGGCAGGGATTAAAATGGAGAAGGTATTGATTATTGCCAATGAGTTTCCACCAATGGGTGGTGCTGGAGTTCAAAGAACTACAAAATTTGTTAAGTATTTACCCAAATTTGGTTACGAGCCAGTAGTCATAACTAAAGAACATGTGGCAGATTTAACTGATAAAACTTTACTAGAAGATTTACCAAAAAATTTAAAAGTATATAGGTTAAAGCCTTATGATACTGTAAATAAGAAAGGAATCCTTAGATTACCATTTAAGTTCTTAGGTACTAGAATATTATCACCAGATTCAGAATTCTTTTGGTATTATTTCAATAGGGACAAGATAGTTGAGATAATTAAGAAAGAAAATATAAATATCATTTATACGACTTCTTTTCCTTATAGTTCACATTTGATGGGATTATATATCAAGAGACTCTTCTCTAATATTAGATGGATAACTGATTTTAGAGATGAATGGACTAACAATCCATATCATTTGGATAGTTGGTATAAAAAAATAAAATTAAATCTTGAGAAGAAAAAGGAATTAGAAGTTACTAATGAATGCGATTTTCTTATTACTAATACACCTTTTATGTTAGATAATTTTATTAAAGATAATCCGTCTTTAGTAGGACGCTCTACTTATATACCAAATGGATATGATGAGGAAGATTTTGTTGGACTTAATAATGCAAGAGATGGTGGAGACAAGTTTGTAATCACATATACAGGTTCTCTCTATGGCAGACGAAATCTAACTGAATTTTTAGATGGATTGAAAATAGCAATTGACAATAAAAAAATTGATAAGGGTAAATTAGAAATAAGAGTAGTAGGTAATATATATCAGGAGGTTTTAGATGAATATGCTAAAAAATATGATTTAGTGGATAGTATGAAATCCTTTGGATATTTGCCTCATAAGGAAAGTATACAAATGCTATATAATTCAGACATTCTCCTACTGGTAATTGGTAAAGGTAAAGGATCTAAGAACTTTTATACTGGAAAGATATTTGAATATATAAGAGTGGATAGACCTATTTTATCTATTGTTCCAGAGGATGGTGCTGCGGCACAAGTAATCAATGAGACTAATACAGGCACTGTAGTAGATCCTGAAGATATAGATGGAATAAGTGTTGCTTTAGAAAAATATTATAAAAGCTGGACAGAAGGTAAATTAACTCATGAACCAAATTGGGATAAGATACAAGTATATAGTAGAGAATCTCAAGCGAAAAGACTGTCTGAAATATTCAAGGAATCAAAGGATATTTAGTAATAATTTAGGAAGGTGATTTTGTGAAGAAAAAATGGAATTGGATAGATACAACTATAACAATTGTCATATTGTTAGCAGTCGTAGTATTTTTAAACAGAGGTAAGATAATTAAAAAATCTAAGGATGTTGTGACAGCAGGCGGCAAGAACATAGTCATAACTGTTGAAGCCAGTGAATTAACTGAAGAAATGGTAACTGATTTAAAAATAGGAGATCAACTTTTCTCCCAAAACAATTTACAAAAAGGTTTTGTAGAAGAAATAAACATTGACCCAAAAGTGAAATCTATTGTAGGTGAAGATGGAAAAATTGCTACTTATGAAGATGCAGAGGAAGTAACAGTAACTGTAAAGATTAAGGCAGAAGTTGCTTCGTCAGGTCCTTATATGGATTTAGGCGGTCAAGAGATAAAAGTAGGACTTCCTATAATAATGAAAACAACTACAGTTGAATTTCCTGGTACTATAAAGTATATAGAGGTGAAATAATTGAAACTAATAGATAAAGAAGGTAGAATTTTTGGTAAAATAAATATTTTGGATTTTCTTGCTATGATTTTAGTAGTATTTTTAATATTTTTATCTCTTTTAAAGATATTAAATAAAGATCTTGCAGATTTATCTGTAAAGGATGAAATAGTTAATATAGAAGTAGAAGCAACTATTGTGACAGATAAGGGATATCTTGATGTGATAACAGTTGGAGATCAATTAGGCGAGATGAAGCATTATTTAGACGCTTATGTAGAAGAAGTTGAAATATTACCTGTAGAGGCGACAAATTTAGATAAGGATGGAAATGTAGTTACCTCAATAGATCCAATGATGGAGAAGGCTAGGATCAAGTTTAAAGCAACTACTCCATATAAAAATTATAGCTATAAGTTTGGAAAACAAGAGTTGAGACAAGGCAAAATAATCTTTATAGAATCTGATTTATATAGGTTAAAAGCTCAAATAGTAAGTTTAAAGGTAGTGGATTAATATGGATATAAGAAAAGCTATTGAAGGAAGTTTTATTTTCAACCTATTACTTAGGCTTAAAAAATTATCAGATAATAGTTTTTTATTTAGGATGCAAAATAAAACCGATAATAAAGGAAAATATAAGCCTGAAGAATATAAAACTTGGATGGATATTAGTTTTATTTATATATTTCTTATGAATTTAGATAAGAAATTTATGAAGATGGAAGAATTTATATTTAACTCCTTAAGAAATAGTGTAATTTTAAGACCCTTTATGAAAAAAATAAATACAGAAGAGGTATCTCCAGAAAGACCTATTAGAGATAATAGCTATTTATATAAAATAATCAAAAAGATAAAAGGTAAAGGTACTTGGTTAGATTTATTGATATTTATTCCTGCTTCTTATATAGTTGTGGATTTTGTAATTAGAAGGACTCGAGGATTAGCTTCTTTAGGTTCCATATGGGATGAATTATTATTAATTCTTCTAGTTGGATATATAATTCTTAAAAGAATATTATCTGGTGGAAAAATTAAGCATAATTTTACACCTATGGATTTGCCCGCGGCTATCTATATAGTTTTAGGAATTTGCCATGTGTTTATAGTTGCGCCTAATCTAGGTATAGCAATAGAAGGATTTCGCGCAGTTTTCCAGCATATTCTTTGGTATTTTGTGGCTACACAATTTATTAGAAGTATAGAAGATTCTGAGAGAGTGATTAACTTAATGCTTTCTACAGGACTGTTCATGGGAGTCCATGCAGTATATCAATATATTGCGAAGGTTCCTATGCCTGGGAATTGGGTAGATACAACTGAAAATATTAGAACTAGGGCTTTTTCTATAGTTGGTAGTCCTAATATATTAGGTGTTATTTTTGTTTTACTTATTCCTATTGCAATTTCAATGCTTATTACTCATAAGGATAAATATATGAGAGTATTTTATTTTAGTGCAACTATATTTATGACCATAGGTTTACTTTTGACTTTATCTAGGGGAGCATGGTTAGCTTTTGCTGGAGCTATGTTTATTTTCATTATTACTTTAAATCCAAGGTTAATAATACCTTTTATAGCCTTTGTAGGTATATTTATTTTATTTGGTGGTTCTTTAAGTCAGAGATTATTGTTTATGTTATCTCCTGTATACCTAATAAAATCTGCGGCTGGAGGTAGATTATATAGATGGGAAATAGGGCTTACTATGTGGCGCAGAAACAGATTATTCGGCGTTGGACTTGGTAGATATGGTGGAGCAGTAGCAATTAATAATCAATTGGCTCCTTTCTATCTAGATAATTACTATCTTAAAACGTTAACTGAAATGGGGATATATGGTATAGTTGGTTTAGCTTTTGTTATTATATGCTTTATTATTTTTGCTATGAAGATAATAAGATATCAGGATGATATTAAAAAGAGAATCCTTGCTATCGGATTATTTTCAGGAGCAATGGGGGTACTAGCGCAAAACTTTGTTGAAAATATATTCGAAGTGCCCGCTATGGTCATATACTTTTGGATTGTAATTGCATTAATAAATACTCTTGCACCAAAAGGAAAGACAGAAACCAATTAATAGAAAGGAGGGTCTTAAATGAAGGTACTTCATCTAATAAGCGGTGGAGATACAGGTGGAGCTAAAACTCACATAATCTCTCTTATAAAGGGTATCGATAAATTAATAGATGCAAAAATTATATGTTTTATTGAAGATACATTTTTCTATGACGCTAGAGCTGCTGGTATAGATATTGAGGTATTTGAGCAGAAAAGTAGATCAGATATGTCAGTAGTGCATAGACTAGCTGATGAAGTTGAAAGAGAAGAATATGATATAATTCATTGTCATGGAGCCAGAGCGAATTTTATTGCTATGTTCTTGAGAAAAAAAGTGAAAAAACCATTTATCACCACTATTCATAGTGATTATGAATTAGACTTTAAGGATAATTTCTATAAAAAAATTATTTTCACTTCTTTAAATAAGTTTGCTCTTAAGAGATTTAAATATTTTATTGCTATTTCAGATACTTTTAAGGATATGCTAATAGATAGAGGTTTTAAAGAAGAGGAAATATTTACAGCATACAATGGTATAGATATGGAACAAGAATTAAAATATATCTCTAGAGAAGAGTTTTTAGGAAGGTATGGAATTAACTATGAAGGTAAAATTATAATTGGTATTGCAGCAAGACTAGATAAAGTAAAGGATCACGAGACTTTTATTAATGCTGCATCTATTATACTTAATAGACGAAAAGATATAATCTTCTTAATTGCAGGAGATGGATATGAAAGAAGGAAATTAGAGTCACTAGTTCAAGAACTAGGTATAGAAGAATATATCTATTTCTTAGACTATGTGAAGGACCAATTTTCATTTTTTAATGCAATAGATATAAATACTTTAACTTCATTAAGTGAAAGCTTTCCTTATGCGATATTAGAGGGGGCTCTAATGAAAAAGCCTATTATATCAACAAATGTAGGTGGACTAAGTAAATTAATAGAAGATGATGAAAATGGTTATTTAATCCCTGTCGGTGACAGTAAAGAGTTAGCTGATAAAATAGATATCTTATCAGCAGATAAGTCTAAAGTCAAAGAGATGGGAGAAAAATTATATAAAAAGGTTGAAGAAAAGTATTCTTCTAATGCAATGGCAAGAAAGCATATTGAAATTTATCAAGAAATACTGGGTAATGTGAAATGAACCATATAATATTTTTATTGAAAAAAGAATGGCTGCAGAAAAAGGAGAATTTCTATGAGATTTAAGGACTCAATTCTTATATCAGGATATTATGGCTTTGATAATAGCGGAGATGATGCTATTTTAAAAGCTATAGTAAAAGACATTAAAGAATATAATAAAGAGATAAATATAACTGTGCTTTCTAAAAATCCTCCTAAAACTGAAAATATGTATCCAGTGCAAGCTATCAATAGATTCAAAATTAAAGAAGTGTTTGGAGCTATGAAAGACTCATCCTTATTTATTTCAGGGGGGGGATCCCTATTACAGGATGTAACAAGCACTCGTTCTTTATTGTACTATTTAACTTTAATGAAGATCGCTAAGTTGTATAAGAAACCTGTAATGATATATGCTAATGGTATTGGACCAATTAAAAAGAAGCTAAACAGGTTTTTAACAAGAAAAATATTAAATAGGGTAGATATCATAACATTAAGGGATGAAGACTCTAAAGAATTTATATCTGATTTAGGAGTTAAAAATAAAAACATAGTGGTTACAGCAGATCCTGTATTTACTTTGGAGCCAGTATCGGAGGATAGAGTTAGAGGAATACTTGAGTGCGAAAAAATACCTACTGATAAGAAATTTATAGGTGTTTCAGTTAGACAATGGAAAAATGCAGAAAATTTAATTACGATTATGGCAGATGCCATAAGGTATATAATAAAAGAGTATAATGTAAATGTATTAATGATACCTATGCATTATCCAGAAGACTTGGAAATAAGCATTGAAATAGATAAATTAGTAAATCAAGAAGGATGTTATGTAATATCACAAAAATATAATGTGGAAGAAATAATGGGCATAATTAAAGAAATGGAGATAATAGTAGCAATGAGGCTTCACTCATTAATTTATGCGGCTACTCAGCAAGTCCCAATGGTGGGGTTATCTTATGATCCTAAGGTAGATGGGATATTACGTTCTATTGGAATGGATTATATATGTAATGTGGAGAAATTAGTCTATGATGATTTAATAGAAAAAATAGATTGTGTATGGAATAACAGAAATGATATTAAAGAAGATTTAAAAAGACAAAATGAGGAATTGAAAAATAAGGCGTTATCTAATGTAACTATGGCATTAGATTTATTAAAGGGGTAGATTGTTATATGGATAGTATAGAAATATTTGGAGTAAAAATACATAATATAACCTTTGATGAAGCTACTAAAGAAATGATAAATTATTTAAGAGGTAGTGAGCTAAAAACAATTTATACTCCAAATACTGAAATTGTTATGGGGGCTAAAGATAATGAGCAACTTAAAGGTTTGATAAATGAAGGTGATTTAATAACAGCAGATGGTATAGGATTGATTTATGCCTCTAGAATTAAGAAAAAGCCTTTAAAGGAAAGGGTAACAGGATATTACCTAACTATTAAATTACTTGATATAGCTAATGAAAATAATTATAGTGTGTACTTACTAGGTTGCGAAGATGGTGTTGCTAAAGCAGCAGCAGAAAATATAAAGAAAACCTATCCAAATATTAGAATCGCAGGTTATCATCATGGATATTTTAAAGGTACCCATAATGGTTGCGAGAACCATGAAGAAGAGATTAAAGTTATCAATGATATAAATTCTTCAAATCCAGATATAATTTTTGTTGGACTAGGATTTCCTAAGCAAGAAAATTGGATAGATACTAATAAGGGAAATATTAAGGGAAAGATTATAATAGGTCATGGAGGGGTAATGAATATCTTAGCAGGCAATACTAAGAGTACGCCTAAGATATTTGAAAAATTAGGTTTAGAATGGTTCTATAGATTAGTAAAGGAACCTTCTAGGATCAAAAGACAGATAGTGTTGCCTAAGTTTATGCTAAAGGTATTGTTTTCTAAGGATGTAATTAAATAAGGAAGGAGGAATTTTATGGGGCATAAAGAAAAGTGGTATAAGATTGTATATAGCTATATTTTAATAGGTATTGGTGCACTTTTGATGGCAATATCTTTAATTTATTTTCTTGCACCGAATACTATAGCACCGGGAGGTGTTACTGGTTTTGCTGTAGTTATAGAAAAAACTGTGAAAGTTCCTATATACATTACAAACTTAGCATTAAATATCCCTTTGTTTATTTTTGGTACGAAAATTCTAGGAAAAGAAACAGCAATAAAGACATTGTATTCTACCATATTATTGTCCCTGTTTTTGAAAATTCTTCCACCAATAGTTCTAACCCATGATCTATTACTGTCCTCTATATTTGGAGGGGTATTATGTGGTATAGGCCTAGGCATAGTTTTTAAATTTGGAGGGACTACGGGAGGTACTGATTTAGCAGGAGCAATATTAAATAGTAAATTTCCGAGTTTAAGTACAGTCACTTTTATGACAATGATAGATTTGTTTGTAGTTATTTTCGCAGGTATAGTAGAGAGAAAAATTGAAACTTCCTTATATTCTATTATTGCTATGTTTGTTATAATGAAGGTAATAGATATGATTTTGGAAGGTATTGGATACCTAAAGGGATTTTTTATTATTTCGGATAAACCTGAAGAAATAAGTGAAAAACTTATGACAGAATTAGGTAGAGGAGTAACTTTGTTAAAGGGAAAAGGTATGTATTCCAAGGAAAATAAAGATGTTCTTTTATGTGTAGTTCCTAGAGCCCAATTTACTAGAGTAAAGGATATGGTAAAAGAATTTGATCCATATGCCTTTGTAATGGTGTCTGAAATGTATGAAGTGCTAGGTGAGGGATTCACATATGAGAAAAAACAATAGGAGGGATATAATGGAGTTAAAAGAAATAGCTCGAAATATTAGAGTAGACATAATTAATATGCTGGAAAAATCTCAGTCTGGTCATCCTGGTGGTTCTTTATCAGCAGTGGAAATCTTAACAACTTTATATTTTAAAGAAATGAGAGTAGATACTACTAATCCGAAATGGGAAGATAGAGATAGATTTGTATTATCAAAGGGACATGGTACTCCAGTATTATATGGAACTTTAGCGGAAAAAGGATTTTTCCCAAAGGAAGAGTTAGATAGATTTAGGAAGATTGGTTCAATGTTACAAGGTCATCCTGATATGAAGGATATTCCAGGTGTTGATATGACTACGGGCTCTTTAGGACAAGGGCTAGCTGCTGCTAATGGCATGGCTTTAGCAGGAAAATTAGATAATAAAGACTACAGGGTATATGCTATGATAGGAGATGGAGAATGTCAAGAAGGACTAATTTGGGAAGCTGCTATGTTAGCTGCACATTATAAATTAGATAATATAACTATATTTTTAGACCATAATGGACTTCAAATTGACGGTCCAAACAAAGAAATAATGAATATTGAACCTATTGATGAGAAGTTTAAATCATTTGGCTGGCATGTACTGACCATTGATGGTCATTCTTTTGATGAAATATTAAATGCTATAGAGGAAGCAAAAAATACTAAAAATAAACCTACTATAATTATTGCTCGTACTCATAAGGGAAAAGGAATATCATTTATGGAAGATCAAGTAGGTTGGCATGGAAAAGCTCCATCAGCTGAAGAAGCTTCTAAAGCTTTAGAAGAACTAGGAGGTGGTTTGAATGGCTAATATGATTGCAACAAGAGATGCATATGGTGAGGCACTAAAAGAGTTAGGTGGAAATAATAAGAATATAGTAGTATTAGATGCAGACCTTTCAGGCTCTACTAAAACTTCAGTTTTTGCTAAGGCTTATCCTGAGAGATTTTTTAATGTAGGTATAGCAGAGCAAAATTTAATAGGTACAGCAGCGGGATTAGCAACAGCTGGTAAAGTTCCTTTTGCAAGTACCTTTGCAATGTTTGCTACAGGTCGTGCCCTAGAAATTATTAGAAACTCTGTATGCTATCCAAAATTAAATGTAAAAATTGCGGCAACTCATGCAGGTTTAACTGTAGGGGAAGATGGAGCAACTCATCAAGCATTAGAAGATATTAGTTTAATGAGGTCTTTGCCAAATATGGTGGTTTTAAGCCCAGCAGATGCAATAGAAACAAAACAATGTATATTTAAGGCAGCAGAACATGATGGACCAGTATATATAAGACTTGGGAGAGCAAAAGTCCCTGTAATATTTGATGAAAATTATGAGTTTGAAATAGGTAAAGGTGTGGAACTAAAAGAGGGAACAGATGTAACTATTATAGCTACAGGTGTTATGGTTGAAAAAGCATTGTCTGCATCAGAAAAGCTAGCAGAAGAAGGTATATCAGCAAGAGTTATAAACATGTCTAGTATTAAACCTATAGATGAAGGTATTATAATAAAGGCGGCTAAAGAAACTAAAGGCATAGTTACCGTTGAGGAGCATAGTATAATTGGAGGATTAGGCAGTGCAGTAGCCGAAGTAGTGGTGGAAAACCAACCAACTCGTGTTATTAGGATAGGAACTATGGATACTTTTGGTGAGTCGGGAGATGGATTTGAATTATTGGAAAAATACGGGCTTAATGTAGAGAATATTATAAGTAAGGCAAAAGAAATATTATAGATAAGGAGACCTCTGATATTAGTATCAGAGGTTTTTTTATAACGAATTGGAAAGTTCTACTTTTTGTTTTTTTACTCTAAGAACTTGATCCTAATGAGTTCAAAGCAGATTGCTGAAATCTTTAATTTCGTGCAAGTTGTTTATGCAGTGATCAAGAAAAGCCTTTAATGATTCATTAAAAGCTTTTCTTGTAAAATAAACATAATAGAGTTCTCCATAGAATATTAATTATATAAGATTAATATTGGGGGGATTAGATTGAAAAGGAATCAAATTATTGCCTTGGCAATTATTTTAGTTATTGGGATTCTATTCATACCTAAATTGTTAAAGGGAAATGAAGGACAAATAAAATTTAAAGAAGTAAAAGAAGAAGAGATTCCAGATAAAATTTCTGAAGTATTACCTAAATACTTAATGGAAGAAAGAGCTTTAACATGCAAATATAAAGATGACATATATGTTGTAGTTACAAGAGGAGAAAAGAAATCAAAAGGATACTTAGTAGAAATAAATCAAATCATTAAGGAGAAATATAGCAAGGATGTATTTGATATAGTTGTATATGCAAGGTTTACAGATCCAGATCCTAATGAAATAGTAGAACAAGAATACGATTATCCATATATTGTAGTGAAAACAAACCTAAAAGATATGCCCGAAGAAGTGCATCTAGATATTGAATATGTTGAATAGGATTTAATGTCTAGAAATTTATTTATAATATATTTTTCAATAAACTGCAGGGGGAAAACTATGCTATATCCTGCAGTTTAATTTTTTATAGGGAATAGGAAAGTTCTACTTGAATACCTCATATCAAGAGAATTTTGTAATGAGTTTTAAAAAAGTTTCCTCTAATGAGACCTTAAAAACCTTTCTTATATATTTCATTGGAAAATATTACATAGAGGATTTTAGGAATTTATGCCGAATTAATATAAATAGGTAACAAAAAGGTTACAAAATTAAACGTAAATTGGAGGAACAAAGATATGAAGAAAACTACAAAAACAGTAATAGGGACTGCAGTATTGACTTTTTGTATTGGTACAACTAGTTTAGCAGCTAACCACACAGTAGCAAAAGGAGATACATTTTGGAAGATTTCTCAAAAATATGGTATAACATTGGAAAGTATATTAAAAGAAAATAAAGCCAATCAAAAAACAATGATTTATCCTGGACAAGTTATAAAGATTCCTGAAAGAGCAGTGAATAAAAATGCTCCTAATAGAGGAACTGTAGATAGAGTAACTGCTGAAGAAGTGGTAAAAATGCAAGCATCACAAGAAGTAGTGCAAGATACTACATATGGGGAATATCTTAATTGGTTTACTGAAGTAGACAATATAGTTCCGAGAGGAGCAAAATTTAAAGTAATAGATTTTTATACTGGAAAATCCTATATGGTACAAAGATACATAGGATCAAATCATGCAGATTGTGAGACTTTAACTAAAGAAGATACTGATATTATGAAATCCATATGGGGAGGATTTAGCTGGGTAAGAAGACCGGCTATTATAGAATATAATGGCAGGAGAATAGCTGCTAGTGTAACTTTTATGCCTCATGCAGGCCTAGATAGTGTGGCAGGTGGAGTAACAGCAAATAATAGATCTGGAGGATATGGAAGAGGAATTAATTTCGATTATATAAAAGGCAATGGAATGGATGGTCATTTTGATATACATTTTGCAGGTAGTACAAGACATATGGATGGAAAACAAGATCCAGAGCATCAAAAAATGATAAAAATAGCAGCAGGTATAAAATAAGTGAAAACTCCTAGAAGGATATCCTTCTAGGAGTTTTTTATAAAGAATAGAAAAGTTCAACTTTTTTATTTTAAGAAATTAATTTTCAAAGAGTTTTAAGGAGATTTCTGAAATCTTTGATTTCGTGCAAGTCGTTTATGTAGTGTTCAAGAAAAACTACATCCAACTGTTCACAATTTATATAAAAAAACCATATTGATTTTTATTAGAACCATGATATAATTTAGGTAATCGATTACCTAAATTATTATAGTAACTTATTAAGGAACGTGATAATAATGACAATAAAAAGAATTGCGGAATTAGCCAATGTATCTAGTGCTACGGTTTCTAAGATTATTAATGGAAAAGATAAGCATATAAGTGAAGCTACGAGGCAGAAGGTACTGGCAATAATTGAGAGAGAAGGATATATTCCTAATGGAATTGCAAAAAGTTTGAAGATGAAAAGAACTAAAACCATAGGAATTATTATGCCTGATGTTATGAATCTTTTCTTTTCCGAAGTTGCAAGGGGTGCAGAAGATGCTGCGGAAAGAGAGGGATATTCAGTTATTTTGTGTAACTCAGATAATAAACAATCAAAGGAAGAAAGATATATTCAAATTCTTCAGGAAAAGATGGTAGATGGCATAATACTAACAGCCTCTGAGAGTAGTATAAGTAAATCTTTAGATCGATGTAATACTCCTATGGTATTAGTAGATAGAGATATTGCTTCTGATAAAAAAGTAGGACGTATAGTTGTAGATAATGAAGAAGGAGCTTATAATGCTACAAATTTTCTCATAAAAAAAGGATGCAAAAACATAGGTTTTATATCTGCGGATAGTAAAACCAAACTATCAGCGGAGCGTCTAAATGGATATGAAAAAGCTCTTATAGATAATGGATTTAAAATAGATAAGGAAAAAATATTTTTACAAAATTATACCATAGAATCTGGATACCAAGGTACCATTGCCTTACTTATGCAAACAGAAATAGACGGAATCTATTGTGGAAATGATTTAATTGCTATTGGTGCTATTAAAGCTCTCAAAGAAAAGAATATTAAAATACCAGAAGAAGTTAAGATAATAGGATTTGATGATATATCAATATCTCAATACATTGATCCTCCATTAACAACTATTAAGCAGCCTATATACCAAATGGGAGAAGAAGCAGTAGAAATGTTAATATCGATGATTGAAGAAAAAAGTATTAAGATGACCAAAGTTTTAGAAACAATATTAGTTGAAAGGGGGAGTAGTTAATTGAAGCCTATAATCACAGTAGTTGGAAGTATGAATATGGATTTGGTGATAAAAGTAAATGAAATTCCCCAAATAGGTGAAACCCTATTAGGAAATGAATTATTGCAGATTCCAGGGGGTAAAGGAGCTAATCAAGGGGTAGCCATAGCCAAATTGAATAACGAGATTATATTTTTGGGTAAGGTAGGTAAAGATGTTTTTGGAGATGCATTAATTGAATCTATGAAAGAATCTGGAGTTAATATAGAACATATAGAAAAGACAGATGAATCTACAGGGATTGCAGTTATTAATGTAGATAAGTATGGTAATAACAATATAATAGTTATCCCTGGAGCTAATGGAGACGTGGATAAAGGATATCTACAAAGACATCTTATAGCTTTTGAAAAGGCTGATATCGTAGTATTTCAGTTGGAAGTTCCTTTAGAAACTGTAAAAGAAGGATTAAAGATTGCAAGAAAGCTAGGTAAGACAACCATATTAAATCCAGCACCAGCATATGAATTAGATGATGAGATAATCCAAAATGTAGATATATTAATTCCAAATGAGCATGAATTAGAAAGAATATCAAAGATAAAAGTTACTGATCAAGATTCAATATTAAAAGCCGCAAACATACTCCTCCAAAAAGGTATAAAGCAAATAATAGTTACATTGGGCGGCAAAGGAGTTCTATATATCGATATAAATGGATATAAATTTTTTGAGGCTTATAAAGTAAATGTAGTTGACACAACAGCAGCTGGAGATAGCTTCATCGGTGGTTTTGTTTCTTCTTATATAGAAAATGGAAATATAGAGAAATCTATAGAAATAGGGCAAAAAACAGCAGCATTAGCAATACAAAAAGTAGGGGCTCAGAGTTCTCTTCCGACAAAAGAAGAAGTGGATAATTTTAGGTAAAGGAGGTGTCGATAATGGGAAAACCAATATTAGTCATGGAAATGATATCCAAGAGTTTTCCGGGAGTAAAGGCTCTAGATAGCGTAAATTTTACAGTATATGAAAATGAAGTGATGGCCCTATTAGGTGAAAATGGTGCAGGAAAAAGTACATTAATGAAGATATTATCAGGAGTATATAAAAGAGACTCAGGTCAGATAATTCTTGAGGGCCAGCCAGTGGAGATGATTTCACCAAAAGATGCTACTGATAAGGGAATAGCAATAATTCATCAAGAATTAAATTTGATCCCCTATCTGACAGTATACGAAAATATATTTTTAGGCAGAGAATTGAAGCTAGCAACAGGAGTTCTTAATAAAAGAGAAATGATAAGACAATCAGATGAATTGTTAAGAAAACTAAAAGTAAATATTAATCCTAATGTAAAAGTGAACACATTATCTATCGCTCAGCAGCAAATGGTAGAAATAGCTAAAGCACTCTCATTAAATGCTAAGATCATTATAATGGATGAACCTACAGACACCTTAACAGATCAAGAAGTAGAAAATTTATTTGAGATAATTAGGGAGCTAAAAAAAGAAGGAAAAGGAATAGTATATATATCTCATAGACTAAAAGAGGTCTTTGAAATATGTGATAAACTTACAGTTCTTCGAGATGGACAGTTTATAGCTGAGAAAAAAGTATCAGAAGTAGATGAAGATGAGATTATACGACTTATGGTAGGTAGAACGCTAGAAGAACAATTTCCCTATATAAAAACTAATTTTCAAGAAGAAGTATTAAATGTAGAGAATTTAAGTAATGAATATATTAAAGATATTGGATTTACACTTAGAAAAGGTGAGATACTAGGGATTTCCGGATTAGTAGGTGCTGGTAGAACGGAATTAGCAAAAACACTTTATGGAGTATATAAAAAGGATAGGGGCACAGTGACATTAGATGGTGAAAAAGTAAATCTTAGAACTCCAAAAGAGGCATTAGATAAAGGTATAGTATATGTGTCAGAAGATCGAAAGCATGACGGACTTATTTTAATGATGGATGTAAGGAGTAACATGACCATATCTGCATTGGAGAAATTCAAAAGATTTCTAGGTATAGATAAAAAGAAAGAAAATAGGATTGCATCAGAATATAGAGAGAAAATTAATATAAAGACACCTTCTCTTCATCAAAAAGTTCAGAACCTGAGTGGTGGAAATCAGCAGAAGGTAGCAATTGCCAAATCACTTCTTACAGACCCAAAGGTATTAATCTTAGATGAACCAACAAGAGGTGTTGATGTAGGAGCCAAAAAAGAAATATATGATCTTTTAAATAAAATCAAGGAGGAAGGCAGATCAATTATAATGATTTCATCAGAAATGCCAGAGATACTAGGAATGAGTGATCGTATATTAGTAATGCATGAAGGACAATTAAGAGGTGAGATATCTAGAGAAGAAGCTACACAAGAAAAAATAATGAGCTATATAGTAAGAGGGGAGGATAGATAGAATGGAAAATAGAAACTTAGACAAGTTAAGACCAATAATTGGACTAATAATTTTCTCAGTAATTATAAGTATTTTAAATCCAAGATTTCTAACTATGGGAAATCTTCTAAATGTATTTAGACAAACATCTATAAATGCAATAATTGCTGCTGGAATGACCTTTGTAATATTATCAGCGGGCATAGATTTATCTGTAGGGTCTATTCTAGGATTTTCGGGAGCTGTAGGGGCGAAGATGCTAGCGTCAGGCTATAATATTTGGTTATCTCTCTTAGTGGCCATAGTTATTGGTGCAGTAGCAGGAATAGTAAATGGAATAATTATTACTAGAGGAAAGGTACAACCATTTATAGCCACTCTTGCTATTATGATTCTTTTGAGAGGTGCAACAATGGTATTTACCTCTGGGAGGCCAATACCTGTTTCTGGAGAACATATATCAGGGGTATTTAGATGGATTGGTACGGGAGTAGTATTAGGTATACCAGTACCAATAGCTATTATGATTATTGTATTTATAGTCTGCTATTACATTTTAAACCACACTCAATATGGAAGACATCTATATGCTGTAGGAGGTAATGAAGAAGCCTCGTTATTATCTGGTGTAAATACTGCTAAGATAAAAATATTAGCATATACAGCTAGTGGTATACTAGCAGCTATTGCTGGAATCATTGTAACATCTAGACTATCTTCAGCTCAACCAACATCAGGAGAGGGCTATGAATTAGATGCAATAGCGGCAGTAGTACTTGGCGGAACGTCTTTAGTAGGTGGACAAGGTACGATAATAGGGACTATTATTGGTGCGTTGATTATAGGAATACTTAATAATGCTTTAAATCTAATGGATGTACAGTCCTATTATCAAATGATAGCCAAAGCAATAGTAATAATAGTTGCAGTGCTGCTAGATAAAAAAGAGAAGACAAAATAAAGGTGGTATAAATATGAAGAAAACAGGTCTTTTACATGGAGAACTATCTAAGGTTATAGCAGAGATGGCCCATAATGATATGATTTTAATTGGAGATGCAGGAATGCCAGTACCAAAGGGAGTACAATTAATAGATCTTGCAATAACCAATGGTGTGCCAGGTTTTTTTGATGTATTAAAAGCAGTATTAGGCGAATTGTGTGTAACTGAAGGAATAATCGGAACTGAGATGAGTGAAGTTAGTCCTAATTTAAAAAAAGAACTAGAAGAGGTTGTAAAAGGTGAATTTATTTTAAAAGCTATTTCACATGAAGAATTAAAAGAGCTGTCTTATAATGTAAAAGCGGTGATTAGAACTGGGGAATTCACACCCTATGCAAATATAATTCTTAAATCAGGAGTATTATTTTAGTCATTGTTTTCTATAGGGCAAATGCCTAGAAGAAATATAAATTAATTGAAAAGGAGAGAGTTAACATGAAAAAACTATTAGTGCTTTTATTAGTATTAATTCTATCATTATCATTAGTAGCATGTAGTTCTAATACGGGAGGGAAATCAACTGACGGAGCAAAGAAAATAGGACTAGTAATATCAACTCAGACAAATCCTTTCTTCGTATCGCTTAAAGAAGGGGCAGAAGCAAAAGCAAAAGAATTAGGAGTAGAAATTATAGTACTAGATTCACAAGATGATCCAGCAAAAGAAATATCAAATATGGAGGACTTAATAACAAAAGGTGTTGACTTAATCTTAGTTAATCCAACAGATTCTGATGCAGTAGTAAATAGTGTTAGAGCTGCTAATGATGCAAAGATACCTGTAATTACATTAGATAGGGCATCAAATGGTGGAGAAGTTCTATCTCATATAGCTTCTGATAACGTAGCAGGTGGAAAGATGGCAGGAGAATTTATAATTGAAAAATTAGGTGGAAAGGGCAATGTAGTAGAATTAGAAGGTATAGCAGGAACAAGTGCAGCGAGAGATCGTGGACAAGGATTTAATGAGGCTGTAGCTGCCTCTGAGCTTAAAGTAGTAGCAAAACAAACTGCAGACTTTGATAGGGTAAAAGGGTTAGATGTAATGGAAAATATTCTTCAATCACAGCCAGACATCCAAGCACTATTTGCTCATAATGATGAGATGGCTCTAGGTGCACTGGAAGCAATAAAAGCTAGTGGAAGAGATATAATGGTAGTAGGATTTGATGCTACTGATGATGCTGTAGCATCAGTAAATGCAGGAGAAATGGCTGCAACAGTAGCTCAGCAGCCAACACTAATTGGATCAATTGGTGTTGAAACAGCAGTTAAAGCATTAAATGAAGAAAAGGTAGAAGCAAGTATTCCAGTAGAATTAAGTTTAGTTATTAAATAGATAAAATTAAGTAAATAGAAATGGAGTAGAAGGTAACTAAAAATTAGTTACCTTCTACTCCATTTTTACTCAACAAATCCAAATTTTGGAATACATTAAATTATGAAATAGTGTATAATTAAATCAGTTATCTACGGAGGTGATCCAAATGTTAGAAAAATATAAAGTGCCAGTTGAAAAGTTAAGAAATCAATGTGATCCAAATATATTTCCTCATGAAACTACGGAGGAGTGGATAGTAGATAGAGAGCTAATAGGTCAAGATAGAGCTATGGAAGCATTAAAATATGGACTCTCAATGAAGAGAAAAGGATATAATATTTATGTATCAGGTTTTATAGGTACAGGAAGAAACTCCTATTCATATTTAGTTGCTGAAGAATTTGCTAAGAAAAAACCTACACCTTGTGATTGGTGTTATGTATATAATTTTAAAAAGCCAAATTGTCCTAAGGCAATAAATTTACCTTCTGGGAAAGGAATAGGTTTTAAACAAGAAATAGAATCAGCTATAAAGAATATAGAGACTGAAATACCTAGGGCCTTAAGCTCAAAAGATTATGAAGATAGTAAAAATGCTATATTTAATGAAAATAAAAAAGTAGCTGAAAGTATATTAATGGAATTGAATAATTTTGCAAAGGAATATAGTTTCGTATTTAAGCAAACAGATAGAGGTATATTGAGCATACCCTTGATTGATAATAGACCTATGACTGATGAAGAACTTGAAAAATTATCAGATGATGAAATGGATAGACTTGGAGATATATCTATAGAGTTAACTCAAAAATCTTATGATTATATTAAGCGAATAAAGGCCGTTGAAACTAAATTAAAAAATGAAATAAAAAGAATAAAGGAAGAACAAATTGTATTAGTAGCTACTACATTTATAGGGCCAATTCAAGTAAAGTATAGAGAAAATGAAGGAATAACTAGTTTTCTTTTGGATATGAAGGAAGATATAGTAAAAAATTACGAAATGTTTTTAGATAATGAAGAAGAAAACTATGTGGAGAAGATCTTTTTACAAGGGAACAAAAAAGAGGATTTTTTAAAAAGATATTCTATCAATTTATTTATAGATAATAGCTATACTCAAGGAGCGCCAGTTATTAGGGAGATGAATCCTAATTATTATAATTTATTTGGTAAAATAGAGTATGCTAATGAGATGGGTGTTGCAAAGACAGATCATACTAGAATTAAACCAGGTTCTATGCATGAAGCTAATGGAGGATATATATTAATTCAAGCAAAAGACATTTTACAAAATAGAATTTCTTGGGAAGGGTTAAAGAGGACAATAACTACTGAGGAATTAAAGGTTGAAAATATTTACAGTTCAAATCTAACATCTGAAACATTAAATCCTGAGGCAATTCCATTAGATATTAAGATAATAATTATTGGTGATTATATCACCTATCATATTTTGTATGCTTATGATGAAGAATTCAAAAAAATATTTAGAATAAGAGCAGACTTTGATACTGAAATGGAGAGAAATGAAGAAAATATATTAAAAATAGGTTCTTTTGTAGCTTATCAATGTAAAGAGGAAAACTTGCTACCATTTCATAGAGAGGCATTAGGAGCAATAATAGATTTAAGCAGTAGAATAGCAGATGAGAAAAACAAACTTACTGCCAGTTTTAATGAACTTGTAGAGATAATATATGAAGCTGATGGTTGGGCATCAAGTGAATATAAAAAAGTAGTTACAAAAGAAGATGTTGAAAAGGCAATATTAAAGAAACAGTATAGAAATAATTCATATGAGGAAAAACTTTTAGAGTTAATAAATAATGAAACTATCTTGATAGATACTCAAGGAGAAAAAGTCGGAGAAATAAATGGTCTATCAGTTATTGATTTAGGTCAATATTCTTTTGGTAGACCTACTAAGATAACTGCAAATACCTACTTTGGAAAAGATGGAATAATAAATATTGAAAAAGAAACAGAGCAAAGTGGAAATATCCATGATAAGGGAGTTTTAATTATGAGTGGATATTTAGGGGAGAAATATGCTCAAAATATTCAATTATCTATGACAGCTAGTATTACCTTTGAGCAATCCTATGATGGTATAGATGGAGATAGTGCATCAAGTACTGAGTTGTACGCTATATTATCAAGTCTAGGAGATATCCCAGTAAAACAAGGAATTGCGGTAACTGGTTCTGTGAATCAAAAGGGAAAAATACAGCCTATTGGAGGAGTAAATGAGAAGATAGAGGGCTTCTATAAGATTTGCAAGATAAAAGGATTCAAAGGTGGGGAGGGAGTTATAATTCCAAGTAAAAACATAGAAAATTTAATGCTAAATGATGAAGTAATTATGGCAGTAAAAGATGGAAAGTTCACTATTTATGCCATAGATACTATAGATGAGGGAATGGAAATATTAACAGGTATAAAAGCAGGAGAATTAAATGAAAGTGGAGAATACGAAGAAAATACTATTAATGCTTATGTACAAGAAAAACTAATATATTATGCTATGCTAGATAAAGAATTAGAAGAATAGAAAATAGATTTCAAACTAAGATAAGAAAAAGGGATGGATTATTAAAATACCATCCCTTAGAATTATTCAGTTGCATAATTATCGAAATACCCTTGAATAAGTACTACAGGGGTACCTTTATCACCACTACCGCTAGTTAAATCACAAAGGCTCCCTAATAAATCCGTTAATCTCCTAGGAGTTGTACCAAGAGATTCTTCTTTTGCCACCATATGATTATTTTTAGTATTTATTTTCTTTTTAACAGCCTGTATAACTTCATCACCACGTAAAGCATCTAATTCTGTATCAACGATATATTTTAATTTTAATTCATTTGGTGTACCTTCTAACCCCTTAGTGTATCCTGGAGAAACTACTGGATCAGCAAGTTCCCAAATTTTTCCGACTGGATCTTTAAAAGCCCCATCTCCATAAATCATAACCTCAATGTTCTTACCAACTTTTTCCTTAATCTTGTTTTGTACAGATTCTACAAAAACCTGACAATCTCTTGGAAATAGTTTTAGCTCATGGTCAGAAGAAAGGTTTGAACCAAGTACTCCATATTCTGGATTGTAACCAGAGCTATCTATAGGCGAGTTTAAAATATCATCTAGCCCATAAACTAGATTAGCTCCAGCTTCTTTAAGTATTCTTTTAGTTCTATGCCTATCATGAACATTCGCCACCAAGATATCTTTCGTATAGTTTAATATAGTTCTTGGATCGTTAGAGAAAATTATTTCAATATTTTCTTTACCTATTTCTTTATATACATTTACATAGTCTACTCCTGTAAAAGGATGTACTACTTTTTCACCAAATAGTTTTCTATAATCAGATTCCGTTAAGACATCAGTATAAGGATTGATTTTCAATTCATCCATTTTATCTATATCCATTAGGTGATTTCCTACTTCATCTGATGGGTAGGAAAGAAGTAATACTACTTTTCTTCCACTGGATATTATTCCTTTTAATATAATGGAAAATCTATTTCTACTCAAAATTGGGAAAACTAATCCTATAGTTGAAGGGAATTTAGATTCAATATCTTTTCCTATAATATCAGCAGTAGCATAATTACCTTGGGCTCTAGCTAATAAGGATTCAGTAATACCTAAAACATCTCTATCGTTAATATGAAAGTTTTCAGAGTTAGCTGCTAGGAGTAAAGAATCCACTACAATATTAACTAAATCGTCGCCTTTCTTGACAATAGGGGTTCTAATACCTCTTGCTGTAGTGCCTACGGTTCTTACCATTATAATTCCTCCTAAATAACAAATTTAACACCTCATATATTATATCATTAATAATATAAATTAAAAGATAGTGTTAAGTTTATTTTTTCAAACAATTAATTATTTCCTTTTCAGTTATAATTAAATCTACAGGTATATCAAAGGAATCTGTAGGAACTTCATCTGTGACTTGTAGGTCAAAAGCTAATCCAATCTTATCCACTTTTTTTTCAAATTTAGATAAAAATCTATCATAATAACCGCCACCATATCCAACCCTATAACCATTTCTAGCGAAGACCACACCAGGAACTAAAATTAGGTCTATAGTACTAGGATCAATAAATCTTATATATTTTTTCTTAGGGGTAAGGATATTATAGTATCCTAATTCAAGTTCTGAAAAATCTAAGACTTCAGAAACCTTCAATTCTTTAGTTTTAGGTATGGTTATAGGTACAACTATTGATTTATTATGGCTTATAGATCTTTTAATTATTTCATGTGTATTAACCTCGGAATCAAAACTAATGAAAGACATAATGGTTTTAGCTTCTTTATAAGAATCCATTTTATACAATTTCTCCGCAATAATATCGCTATATTCAATAATATTTTTAGGAGATAAATCCGCTCTTTTTTGCAAGACTTTTTCTCTTAAAATTTTTTTGTCCAAAATAATCACCTCTTATGGTTTATTTATCTTACATTTTATATTATAATATACAATTAAGGGAAAGTAAAAAATGTTTCTATAAAATATTATCAAGGTAACCTTTTTTAAAAAGAATAATTTATGAGAATTTTTCTATGCATCATAAGAGAATGGAAATTAATGGGACTTTACTCGAATTTTAATATATTATATTATAGAAAAACGAGGTGATATGTTTGATAAAATTTGAAAATGTAAGCAAAGAATATGATAATAATGTTAAGGCACTTTCAAATATAAATGTGAATATACATAAAGGTGAATTTGTTTTTGTAGTAGGTTCATCTGGGGCAGGTAAATCTACTATGATTAAATTATTATTAAAAGAAGAACAACCTACGGAGGGTAAGATAATATTAAATGATATGGATATTACAAAGGTTAGAAATAGAAGAGTACCCTATATTAGGAGAGATGTAGGTGTTGTATTTCAAGATTTTAGGCTGCTGCCAAATAAGACTGTATATGAAAATGTAGCCTTTGCAATGGAAATAATAGGTTCTCATCCTAAGGAAATAAGAAGAAAGGTACCCATGGTACTTAGTATGGTAGACTTGAGTAGAAAGGCATCTAGTTATCCAGATCAGTTATCTGGAGGAGAACGTCAAAGAGTATCTATTGCCAGGGCAATAGTCAATAGTCCTCCTGTGTTGATTGCGGACGAGCCTACTGGTAATTTAGATCCAGAAACTGCATGGGAAATAATGAAAGTTCTATCTGAAATAAATGGTAGAGGTACTACAATACTTATGGCAACCCATGCCAAAGACATAGTAAACCAAATGAAGAAAAGAGTAATAGAAATTCATGATGGTAAATTAGTTAGAGATGAACAGAAGGGCGGGTATGGTGATGCGATTTCGGGTGTTTAAGAACACAATAAAACAAGGGTTTCAGGGCATGTGGCGAAACCGTGGTATGGGACTAGCATCTGTTGGATCCATATCAGCTGTACTTATGATACTAGGTATAGTTTTAATTTTAATCTTAAGTATAAATAATTTAGTATTAGAGGTAAAAACTAAGTTTGATGAAATACAAGTATTTTTAGAACTAGATCTAGAAGATAAAGATATAGAACCTATAGAGGAATCCATAAAATCAATAGAAGGTGTATTATCTGTAGTATTTCGCTCTAAGGAGCAAGGACTAGAAATAATGAAGGAACAATGGGAAGAAGAGAGCTATGTGCTAGAAGGGCTGGAAGATGATAATCCTCTTCAAAATTCTTATATAATTCAGTTAAAAGATATAAAATATGCAGATTCAGTAGTTGAGACACTTAAGTCTATAAAAGGAATAGAGGATGTAAACTATTATAAGGATATAATAGACAAGCTTATGGTAGTTGCTAATTATATTAGATTTGGAGGTATAGTTGTAATAGGAATCTTAGTATTGGTATCAGTATTTATTATTTCCAATACTATAAAAATTACAGTGGCCTCAAGAAAAAGAGAGATAAATATAATGAAATATGTAGGTGCAACTAATGGTTATATAAGAGGACCATTTATTATAGAAGGAATATTATTTGGGCTTATTGGAGCGGTATTTTCCATATTATTGATAAATTATGGATATGAATATTTCTTCAAATCAGTCAGTGATAAGCTCTATGTTCTTCTTACAGTATATCTAGTGCCGCCGTCTCTGCTAATTAAGGACATAACAATAATGTTTACAGCTATAGGTGTTGGAATCGGGGCATTAGGGAGTATAGTATCTTTAAAACGTTTTCTTAATGTATAGGGGGGGCAATATGAAAAAAAGAAAAATTATATTTTTGGTTCTAGCTTTAATATTTACATTTAACTTTATTCAAGCATATGCAGATTCAGTAAATGATTTGAAAAAGCAGCAGAAAAATGTTAATAAGCAGATAGAGAATACAAAAAAAGAAATTAAAGCCATTGAACAACAGGCAAAGGATGTATCTAAACAAATAGCAGATTTGGATGTAAAGATGGATAATGCTACTAATGAGTTAAATAATGTAGAAAAAGAATTACAGGATTTAGAGAATAATATTGAAAAGACAACACTAGAATTAAAAGAGGCAGAAGAGAATGTTAATGATAAACAAGAAACATTTAATAAAAGATTAAGGGTAATGTATAAGAATGGAAATGTAGGATATCTTGAAGTACTTTTAGCATCTTCTGATATTAAGGATTTTTTATCTAGACAAGATATGATAAAAGCTATAGCAAAGCATGATACTGAATTAATAGAATATATGAAGGAGCAAAGAGATATAATAGATACAAAGAAAACAGAGCTGGAAATGCAAAAAAATGCAGTGGAGACATCTAAAACTAAGTTGGAAGCTAGAAGGAGAGATTTAGAAAAGGCTACCAGAGAAAAAAAGGACTTAATGGGTAGATTAGAAAAGGATAAAGTAGCATATGAAAAAGAATATGATAAGTTAAATGATTTTGCTAAGGAAATTGAATCAAAGATAGTTAAATTGCAAAGAAATACTGGGGCATATACTGGAGGAGGTAAGATGGAATGGCCTGTACCAGTATATAAAAGAGTAAGTTCTCTTTATGGTTATAGAATCCATCCAGTTTTTAAGACTAAAAAATTGCATACAGGAGTCGATATATCGGCTAATCATGGAGAAAGAGTAATTGCAGCAGAAGCAGGAGTAGTAATATATTCAGGCACATTAGGTGGTTACGGCAAAACAATAATGATAGATCATGGAGGCGGTATAGTTACACTTTATGGTCATAACTCATCCTTAGTAGTTTCAGAGGGTAAGGAAGTAAAACGAGGAGATACTATAGCAAAGATTGGAAGTACAGGAGTATCTACTGGGCCACATTGTCACTTTGAAGTAAGAAAAAATGGAGCATATCAAGATCCAATGCCATGGTTAAAGAGTAAATAACAAAAAGGGGAAATGATCCCCTTTTTTTAATATAAAAATTGGTTAAATATATTATTTAGAAACCTCCTTATTAGTGTAAAAATAACTTTGACAGCTGTAAAATAAAGTGATACTATATCTACAGGATAAAAATTTAACAATCTTATATAATATCACGGTAAAATAAAAGGAGGAAGAGCATCATGAAAGGTCTTGTTTTTAAAGATATTAATCAAATTGAATTACAAGAAATAGAAAAGCCTATGATTGAAAAAGAAACTGATGCGATAATTAGAATCACTATGACAACTATTTGTGGAAGTGATATTCATTTATACCACGGACATATGCAAACCACTCCAGGGTATACATTAGGACATGAATATGTAGGAATTGTTGAAGAAGTTGGGGAAGCAGTAAAAAGCCTAAAAAAAGGTGATAGAGTAATTGGACCAGCTGCTCCTTTCTGTGGATATTGTGAAAACTGCAAAAATGGTCATATAGCTCAATGTAAAAATGGGGGAGTACATGGTAGTGGAAAGGAGTTTGGAAATATTCCAGGTACTCATGCAGAATTTTCACGAGTACCATTTGCTGATAATAACTTAATAAAAGTTCCTGAAAACCTTAAAGACGAACAAGTATTATTCGTAGGTGATGTATTGTCTACGGGATACTTTGGTGCAGAAAAATGTAGGATTCAGCCTGGAGATGATGTAGTTATATTTGGTGCTGGTCCTGTTGGATTATGTGCTGTACAAGCAGCAAAATTATTTAGTCCTAAAAATATAATTCTTATAGGAAGAAAAAATCAATTAAGACTTGATATAGGAAAAAAACTAGGAGCAACACATATTATAAGAACTGATAAAGATGATTTATTTAAGAGTATATCTGAAATAACTAAAGGAAAAGGTGCAGATGCAGCTATTGAAGCTTCTGGATCAGAAATTGCACTTCAACAAGCAGTTAAGTGTGTAGGAATCAGTGGCAGAGTTTCTCTGGTTGGACTTTATTCAAAAAATATTGAGTTGCCATTACCAGAAATATTTATGAAAAATATATCAATTGAAATGGGGTTAGGATACTTAGGTCATATGCAGCGTTTACTTAATATGGTTGAATCAGGTCAAATAGATATGACATCACTAATAACCCATCGCATGAAATTAGATGATATAGTTAAAGCCTATGATATATTTGAAAATAATCAAAATGAAGTTGTAAAAGTTGTAGTAACACCATAAAACTTATAACTAATACGGTACTATTATAAATCCTCTATTTCCATCTTAAATGGTAGTAGAGGATTTATAAATATTTTAATAAGTTATATACACTAATCTTTAGGCTTTTTAATGTATTTAATTAATGGTATAATCTTAATGTAAAATAAATACAATAGTTGTATAACCCAAAAATTATAGAGGTGAGAAAATGTCCAAGAAGAAAGTCATAACTTTAATGGTAGTTTTATTATTGATTACAAATGCAATTACTTTCGGTCTAACTAATTTGATGAGCATAACATTTAATAATAAGGCATATGTGCCTTTGGCAGAATATAATAAACTTAAATCTATTTATAATGAATTTTCAAAGGTAATGGCAGTAGAAAATTATGTTAAGGAAAATTACTTGCGAGATGTGGATGAAAAGAAATTAGTTGATGGACAATTAAAGGGTATGCTCCAATCCCTTGAAGATCCATATTCTAATTATATGACTCAAGATGAATTTGCATCATTTTTACAACAAACTAGCGGAACATATGCTGGAATTGGAGTTGTAGTTACTCCAGGAGAGGATAATCTAATAACCGTAGTATCTCCAATAGAAGGTACCCCTGGAGAAAAATCAGGTATAAAGAGTGGAGATAAGATAATAAAGGTAAATGGAATAGAATATCTTGGAGAAAACATGGATCAGGCTGTAAAGGTAATGAAAGGTGACCCGAATACTAAAGTGGTTCTAACCATTATGAGAAAAGATAAAGCTGGAAAAAATGATATTTTTGATCTTGAAATAACTAGGGAAATAATTAGATTAATTACTGTGAAATCTAGCCTAATAGATGATAATATTGGATATATAAAGATTACATCCTTTGATGATTTAACATATAAAGATTTTAAGACGGAATTAGATAAACTTGGAAGACGTAATATTAAAGGTTTGATTATAGATTTGAGAAATAATCCTGGCGGATTATTAGATAGATGTGCTCAAATAGCTGACGAATTATTAGGAGAAGGTGACATTGTATATACTCAAACTAAGAGTGGTAAAAGAGAATATTTAAAATCTAACAAATCAATGGTTGATTATCCATTAGTCTTACTTGTTAATGGAGGGTCTGCATCAGCATCAGAGATACTAGCAGGTGCAATTAAAGACCATAAGAGAGGGACATTAATTGGAACAACAACATTTGGAAAAGGAGTTGTACAAAGAATACACGATTTAGACGATGGATCTGGATTGAAATTAACTATTTCAGAGTATTTCACACCGAATGGTATTAATATCCATGGAGTTGGAATAGCACCAGATATTATAGTAGAGTTACCAGAAGGTGTTGAAGAAATAGGTGTAGATAACTTAAAAGAAGACATTCAGTTAAGGACAGCTATAGATGAAATAAAATCAAAAATTAAATAAGCTCAAATAAGGAGAATTAAAGTATGTACGGTTTATATCAGATTGTGTATTTTACAATAATAGATATTATAAATACTTTAAAATCTCCTTTTTTTATTGCAGTCCTATGTATCATATATTTTCAATATTTAAAGATAGGCAAAATAGAAAAGGAGAATTTAGGTTATAAAAGATCTGCATTACTAAAATTATTTATATCTACTATATTTGGCATGTTTGGAGGAATAATAACGACTGTGGTGTTTCTATACCTAGGTGTTGTCGTCATACCTAAGGATTTTATGTATATATTAATTGTTGCAATTATATTATCCCTTATTAATCCTAGGTATATGTGCTTTTCCTATGGTGGTTCTATAGTGGCCCTATGCAGTCTAATAATAGGATATCCAAAGATCCAAATTTCTCAAGTAATGTCTGTAGTTGCTGTGCTGCATATAGTGGAGAGCATATTGATTCTTCTAGATGGATGGAGAAGCAGGCTTCCAGTTTTTTTTGAAACAAAGAGTGAGATAGTTGGTGGATTTAATATGAATAGGTTCTGGCCCATTCCATTTGTAATATTTATTGGTGATGGCTTGATTCATCCTATTACTCTTATGGCAATCCTTAGCTATGGGGATTACTCTATATCATCATATCCTAGGCAAAAAGTTGTAAAGACATCTGTAGTATTATTCATATATAGCATTATTCTATTATACTTATCAAAAACTATAGAAAATCTTTTTCTGCCACCATTATTTGCCTTATTAGGTCATGAATATATCATTCTGCAAAATAAAATGATTGAAAATAATAAAATGCCTATATTTACTTCTTTTGATAAGGGAGTGAAAGTTCTAGAGGTTCTTCCTAATACAGTAGCACATAAATTAGGAATAAAGACAGGAGATATAGTGCTTAAAATAAATGGTGCTGAAATAAATAGCAATAAGGACTTAGAAGATCTTATGAATATAAAGATAAATAAGCTAAGAATTGAGTTTTTTAACATGAAATCTGGATTATCTGTAAAGAGATATTATGGAAAAAGAAAATCCCTAGGACTAATAATAGTCCCTAGGGATTTTTAATTGAGCTTACTTAAATCTAAAGAGTAAATCATTTCTGTTTTTTCGTTATCAAAAGGTAGCGTTATATTCAAATAAACTAGATTTCTATTTTCATCATAATAAATCTTATCACTAATAAAATGAGCTATATCATTAGTTACTTGATTATTTAGTGAATATTTTTTTAATGTAAAGTCATTTTTATTAATGTTTTTATCTACGTAAACTATATTACTATCTGGAAGTATTTCATAATTTAAAATATTTCCTTCAATCTGACTGATGATATCTTTTGCCTTCATATCATAAACAAATAATGAATTATAGTCATTATCTTCATTTT
Organism: uncultured Tissierella sp.; assembly: GCF_902479755.1. NCBI lineage: Bacteria > Bacillati > Bacillota > Tissierellia > Tissierellales > Tissierellaceae > Tissierella > uncultured Tissierella sp. Next base: position 74,977 of record NZ_CABSQO010000006.1, read on the forward strand.
TTCTTAAATAAGAAATCATATTTTTATTTAAGAATTTTGGATTAGCTCCATTACCTATTGGTTTGAATTTATCCCAATCAGAGGTAATAGATATTTTCCTATTTAGTTCATTATCAGTTTTTTCAACTATTAGAAAATTATCATTGTTGATTATTAAATTTTCTATATTTTTATTGAAAATACCTATAACATTTATGTCATTATTTTTTACATTGTAGGAGTATACTGTAGAATTATCATCATTATTTTCTATTAGATATAAAATATTATCACTATTCCATCTCATTGTTTTAGGATTGAATTTATTTTCAAAAGATATTTTATATGCTCTCTTATCATCCAATGGAATTATATATAGTTCTGATCCATTATCATTTACCTCTATAACAGAAACATAGTGTAGGTCAGAGCTAAATTGTGCAGATGATATTTTGAAATTTGAAGAATAAAGCATAGACTTTTCATTATTTAAAGCACTATAATCCCACAATTGTTCGATGGATTTATTGGTATCCTTATCTAATACTGTTTTTTTATATAAAATGTAATCATTATTTATGTAACCTAAAATATGACCACTATCTAAGGAGGTTGAGATAGATAGTTTTTCTGAATCTATAATATTTCCTGTATTTGCATCAACCTGTGCAGATAAATTTACTAAAGGAATATCTGGATTTTCCTTGTCAAAAATACTATTGTAGGATATATCCCATACTATAGCATCATTTATCCTAATTAGATCGAATATTGGAGTTCCTTTTGTTGACACTTTAAAATGGGATTGTATTTTATTTAGTACATCATTGATACCATATTTAATCTTAAGTGGAGTATAATCATCATAGATTATATTAAACTTTAAATCCTCAATTTTTTTAAGTTTTGTTTTTTTAAGTTCCATAACTACTTGGGGTACTGCTAAACGAAGATCATTCTTATTGGAAATCCCACTAACATGAATATTAATTTCACTGCCCTTTTTTACTATGCTATTTACATTAATACCTGAGTATTCACTTAGCCCTAAGGATGCTAATATTTTTAGCTTATTATTGTTAGTGATGATTTCAACAGAAGGTTCAATAGATTGGAAACTTTTAGAGAAAAGTATTTGTTCGATTTCATATTTGATTTCTTCTTCTTCAAATCTCGCATCGTCAAGAGCTACAGAATCTTTTTCATTAGGATTACAACCGGAAAAGACTAGTGCTATAAATATTGTGACAATTATTAATAAAATTCGCTTCATGAAAGTCGCCTCCTTACTGATAGTTTACTATATTAATCTCATTTCTTCAATATGCTTTTTCATAATAAATCTTTATTCTATAATATATTTATATAATATGCTTTGACAAAAGGATATTATATAATATAATATATTATATGTAGGAACAAATGTTCAAGCAATGAGGTGTAAATATGAATAAATTTAAAATAGAATCAAGCTTTAAACCAACTGGTGACCAACCAGAAGCTATAAATAATTTAGTAGAAGGTATCAATAAGGACCTTAAACATCAGGTATTACTTGGAGTCACTGGTTCTGGAAAGACCTTTACTATGGCGAACATAATTGAGAAAGTTCAAAAACCAACATTAGTCATAGCACATAATAAAACATTAGCCTATCAATTAGCTTCTGAATTTAAAGAGTTTTTTCCTAATAATGCTGTAGAATATTTTGTTAGCTATTATGATTATTACCAACCTGAGGCATATGTACCACAATCAGATACCTATATAGAAAAAGATGCATCAATTAATGATGAGATAGATAAACTACGACATTCCGCTACGGCTGCTTTATTTGAGAGGAGAGATGTAATTATAGTAGCATCTGTATCCTGTATATATGGTCTGGGAGATCCTATAGATTACGAAAATCTTGTAGTTTCCTTAAGGCCAGGTATGATAAAGGACAGAGATGAGATAATGAGAAAATTAATAGATATTCAATATATAAGGAATGATATTAATTTTATTAGAGGAACCTTCAGAGTCAGAGGAGATATACTAGAAATATTTCCAGCCTCATCCAGTGAAAATACAATTCGAATTGAATTTTTTGGAGACGAAATTGATAGGATAGTGGAAGTAAATCATCTGACTGGTGAAGTAATTGGGCTTAGATCTCATGTTTCTATATTTCCAGCCTCTCACTATGCTACAACTGAAGAGAAAGTTAAAAGAGCAATAGAAACTATAGAAGAAGAATTAGATGAAAGATTAAAAGAATTAAGAGGTAAGGAGAAACTCCTTGAAGCCCAAAGGTTAGAACAAAGGACTAGATATGATTTAGAAATGTTAGAAGAAATGGGATTTTGTCAAGGAATAGAAAACTATTCAAGACATTTAAGCAATAGACCTTCTGGTTCTAGACCCTTTACTTTAATAGACTATTTTCCAGATGATTTTTTAATAATAGTAGATGAGTCTCATGTTACCATACCACAAATAAGAGGTATGTACGAAGGGGATAAATCTAGAAAGACAAACTTAGTTGAATATGGATTTAGGCTACCATCAGCATTAGACAATAGACCTCTTAAATTTAATGAATTTGAGTCTATTATAAATCAAATTTTATATGTGTCTGCAACTCCAGGCCCTTATGAATTTACACATACAGAGAATACGGTAGAGCAAATCATTAGACCTACAGGTTTATTGGACCCAATTATAGAAGTAAAGCCTACAGATCATCAGATAGATGATTTAGTAAATGAAATTAGAAAAGTGGTAGATAGAGAAGAAAGAGTATTAGTAACAACTCTGACTAAAAAAATGGCTGAAGATTTAACTAATTATTTCAAAGATATTGGAATAAAAGTTACTTATCTTCATTCTGATGTTGAAACAATAGAAAGAATGGAGATAATCAGAGACTTAAGATTAGGTAAATATGATGTTTTAGTAGGTATCAACTTACTTAGAGAAGGATTAGATTTGCCAGAGGTATCCTTAGTGGCCATATTAGATGCAGATAAAGAAGGATTTTTGAGATCAGAAACATCATTGATCCAGACTACAGGTAGAGCTGCAAGAAATGTCCTAGGAAAAGTAATTATGTATGCAGATAGAATAACTAATTCTATGGAAAGAGCTATATCTGAGACAAATAGAAGAAGAAATATTCAAGATGAATACAATAAAGAACATAATATTATACCACAATCTATAAAGAAAGGTGTAAGGGAAATAATAGAAGCTACAATAGTAGCAGAAGATGAAGCAAAATATGAGGAATCATTCTCTAAGGAAGAAATAGAAGGCATGATAGAAGGATTAGAATCTGCTATGTTAAAAGCAGCCGAAGAATTAAACTTTGAAAAAGCAGCAGAACTTAGAGATAAGATAATTGAATTAAAGAAGAAGCTAAAGTAGAGGTGAAGCAAATGGCAAAGGACGAAATAATAATAAGGGGAGCTAAGGAGAATAATCTAAAAGATGTATCCTTAACTCTCCCTAGAAATAAATTCATAGTTTTTACAGGTTTATCGGGTTCAGGAAAGTCTTCTCTAGCCTTTGATACCATATATGCAGAAGGTCAAAGAAGATATGTAGAATCTCTATCTAGCTATGCTAGGCAATTTTTAGGTCAAATGGATAAGCCAGATGTTGAGTATATAGAGGGGTTATCCCCATCCATTTCCATAGACCAAAAGACCACGTCTAAAAACCCAAGATCAACTGTAGGAACTGTTACAGAGATATATGATTATTTAAGACTATTATACGCTAGAATAGGTACTCCCTATTGTTACAAATGCGGAAAGGAGATATCCAGCCAAACCGTAGAGCAAATGGTAGATAAAATAATGGAATCTGAAGAAAGAACGAAACTTCAGATTCTAGCACCTATTGTTAGAGGAAAAAAGGGTGAACATGTAAAAATTCTGGAGGGTATTAAAAAAGAAGGTTTTGTTAGAGTAATAGTTGATGAAGAAATGTATGATATTGGAGACGAGATAAAACTGGAAAAAAATAAAAAACATACTATAGAGGTAGTAGTAGATAGAATAGTGGTTAAGGAAGGTATAGAGGGCAGATTATCAGATTCCTTAGAAACAGCACTTAAACTTGCAGATGGACTAGTTGTAGTGGATTTTATTGGAAAGGAAAAAGTAATGTTTAGTGAGAAGCTATCATGCCCAGATTGTAATATAGCTATTGAAGAGCTATCTCCTAGGATGTTCTCTTTCAATAGCCCCTTTGGTATGTGTCCTACCTGTAATGGTTTGGGATTTTATAAAGAAATAGATAGAGATTTAGTTATACCTAATCTAGATTTAAGCATAGATGAAGGTGGGATTGCACCATTTTCTAGCTCAAATGAATCCACATATTATTATCAAATTTTTAAAACCCTAGCAGAGGAAAATGGTTTTAGTATAGATAAGCCATTGAAAGATGCACCTGAGAAGTTTATAGAAGAACTGCTATATGGTACAGATAGGGTAATTTCCTTTAAATTTGCTAGTCACTTTGATGAAGAAGGGCTTAGAGATTTTAAGGGGAAATTTGAAGGAATAATTCCAAATCTAGAAAGAAGATATACTGCAACTAACTCTGATTATATGAGAAATAAAATAGATGAATATATGACAGAAAATCCTTGCCCAACTTGTCGTGGAAAGAGATTAAAAGATGAAGTACTGGCAGTAAGAATAAATAAATTAAATATCGCAGAACTAACAGACCTTTCTATCACTAAGGCAATAGAATTCTTTGATAACTTAGTTCTTACAGAAAAGCAACAAATAATAGGACAACAAGTATTTAAAGAAATTAAAGAGAGATTAAATTTTTTAAAGGATGTTGGTTTAAATTATTTAACTCTTTCTCGTACAGCAGGAACATTGTCTGGGGGCGAATCTCAAAGAATTAGACTAGCAACTCAAATAGGGTCTAGTCTTGTAGGAGTAGTTTATGTACTAGATGAGCCTAGTATAGGGTTACATCAAAGAGATAATGAAAAGTTATTAAAGACTCTAAGAAATTTAACTGATTTAGGGAATACATTGATAGTGGTAGAACATGATGAAGACACCATGTATGCAGCAGATCATATTGTGGATATAGGGCCAGGTGCAGGTATTCACGGAGGATATATAATAGCTGAAGGAACAGTTGATGAGATAAAGAATAGTCCCGAGTCCATGACAGGTCTGTACCTTTCAGGTAAGAAAAAGATTGAAGTTCCAGAAAAAAGAAGACAACCTAATGGGAAATGGGTAGAAATAATTGGAGCAGAGGAGAATAATCTGAAAAACATAGATGTAAAGATTCCTCTAGGAGTATTAACCTGTGTCACTGGAGTATCAGGTTCAGGAAAATCTTCTTTAGTAAATCAAATATTACACAAATCCTTAGCTCAAAAACTAAATGGATCAAAGGTAAAACCAGGAAAGTATAAGGATATAAGAGGATTAGAATATTTGGACAAGGTAATAGATATAGACCAATCTCCAATAGGTAGAACGCCAAGATCAAATCCTGCTACCTATACTGGAATGTTTGATCATATAAGAGATGTCTTTGCCATGACATCAGAGGCAAAGATGAGAGGATATCAAAAAGGCAGGTTTAGCTTCAATGTAAAGGGTGGACGATGTGAAGCTTGTAATGGTGATGGAATACTTAAGGTTGAAATGCACTTCCTACCAGATGTATATGTACCCTGTGAAGTATGTAAAGGAAAGAGGTATAATAGGGAAACTCTCCAAGTAAAATATAAAGGAAAAAGTATATCAGACGTATTAGATATGACAGTAGAAGAAGGAGTAGAATTTTTCAAGAATATACCTAAAATATCTAGGAAACTGGAAACCTTATTTGATGTAGGATTAGGATATATAAAGATTGGTCAATCATCAACAGAATTATCTGGTGGAGAAGCTCAAAGGGTTAAGTTAGCCACGGAGTTATCCAAAAGATCTACAGGAAAGACAATATATATATTAGATGAACCAACCACAGGACTTCATGTGGCAGATATTCACAAGCTAATAAAAGTATTAGATCAACTTGTAGAGGGCGGAAATACAGTAGTAGTTATAGAACATAACCTAGATGTTATAAAAACAGCTGATTATATAATAGATTTAGGCCCTGAAGGTGGAGATAAGGGAGGAACAATTGTAACAATAGGGACTCCAGAGGAAGTAGCAAAAGTTAAGAAATCGTATACTGGGAAGTTTTTAAAAAAAGTTTTGGAATAAGTTTATTAAAGGAAAGTTCTAATTAAAATGGATTAGAACTTTCCTTTAATTTTTGACAAAATGCGACATTAAATATCGAAAATTGTATGAACAAATGTATTGACGTCAAATATTAAGATATGATTTAATGAATTTAATAATTAAAGTATTGATTCAATAAATAACTTAGGGCGTATACTAACTTTAAAGTTTTACAGTCAGATGTATATATAAGATGATTTCTTTTCAATGAGGATTCATTCCATTATAGAATCTTAAGTTTCTGTATTAAACGCTGAAAGTTAAATATTAAATTTGGGGTGATATGTTTGGAGGGTGTGATCTTAGAGACTACTTCCGGGGGGATTTTAAAGGAAATAAGAGAGAAATTAAATATTAGTCTATCAGATATTGCAGGGAATGACCTTGATATCGATTTAATTAAGTTAATAGAAAGTGATAAAATTCCCTTGGAAACAGAGAATGCAGAAATAATATGTAAAAATATAAATAGTGTCTTAGAACAGAGAGAGATGGATTTAATAATTGAACCAGAGGATTTATTTGAACCAAGGAGATATTATGCAAAAGAAAGAGTAGAAACCTATATTAGCCAGTGGGACAAGCATAGAAAAGATGGGGATTATATCATAGATGAAGATGATTTAGATGATTTGGAGTTTATTCTAAGCGAATATAATCTTATGGATAAGAAGCTTAAGGCATATGAGCTAATAGGAGATATATATCGTGAAAAGAAGGACTATGAAAACTCTTATATTTACTATCTTAGGGGACATGAATTAATCTATAGATATCCTAATAGAAAATCAAACTATCTGTTGACTATCAAATTAGGGGCAAATTATATATATATGGAAAGGTGTGAGGATGCTGTTTCAGTATTTCAAAATGCCTTAATAAATGTAGATAATATACCTGAAGAATATCTAATATATATATATTATAATTATGCTTTAGCTTATTTCGAATTAAAGATGTATTCATCTTCCTTAAAGATAATTTCAGATTTATTGAGATATACTGAAAGAAAAGATTATGATTTATGGAAGAGAACATATAATTTACAAGGAGTATGTTATCTGGGAATGGGAGAGTATGAAACAGCCTTAAGTAGTTATAATAATGCTCTTCAGGTCTTGACATTTACTGGATACAGTGATTTTAAATATTTAATATATGGAAATATAGCTGAGACTTATACAAAGTTAAAGGATCAAAATCGAGCATATAAGTATTTAGAAGCGATTTTAGAAGATTGGAATGAACTAGATAAGAGTTCATATAATTATTCGCTGATTTGTAATCAATTAGCTATTTCTTATGAAAATCTAGGAGATTTTAAGAAAGCCGAAAAATACTATAAAGAGTCCTTAAAATATGCAAAAGAAAATATTCAGCAGGACTATATTTTAAAAAATCTTACGGCTCTTATGGAATTAAATAAAAAAGCAGATGTCAATGATATTTTAAAAATAATAGAAGAATACTATGAAAGTGTTGTATCAGGCATTAAGATTAATGATAGTCTATTGACAGTCTTTAAATGTTTAAGGACTTGTATTGACAGCTGTGAGTATTTTAAGCTTGAAGGATTAATAGATAGTATAATAAAAATCAAGGGGGAATAATCAAATGAAAAGGAAAAGAATGCTTGTAAGTTTAGTTGTATTGATGCTTTTATTGCTTAATTTGTCTATTGGAGTAATTGCTGGAGGAGCTGGAGAGCCAATTATACCAGAGAAGGGACCCAATGTTTTAAAGGTGGAAACAACTAAGCAGTAGGTGAAACTAAATAAGCAAGAATAGTTTTATAGACGTTAAAATTAATCAATTAAAAAAGAAAACCAAGGTTTTGGTAAAGGTGCCAAAACCTTGGTTTTCTTATAATTTTAATATAATAATCAGTACATTATTTCATGTAAATTGCCTTAAAATAGCTTTTTATTGATTTGTATATATTTACATTTCAATAGTTAGAAATAATTAATTTATTAAATAAATATTGCTATCATAAAATATTTGTTATATAATCAATATAACAAATAAAGCAAGGAGGTAATGAACTTGTTAAAACTTGAAGGCATTTCTAAATCTTATAATAAAGGTGCAATAAAGGCAGTAGATAATATTAATCTAGATATAAAGCCAGGGGAGATATTTGGTTTTCTAGGACCAAATGGAGCTGGTAAGACTACAACTATAAAGATGATAGTAGGATTACTTAAACCAGATAATGGAAAGGTGACTGTAGGAACAGTAGATGCCTGGAAGGAACCACTAGAAGCTAAATCAATGATCTCTTATGTTCCAGATAATCCTGAAATATATGATAGATTAAAAGGGATAGAGTATCTAAACTTTATAGCTGATATGTATGGAATCTCCAAAGAGGAAAGGGAAAAGAAGATGAATTATTATCTAGAATTATTCAATATAAAAGATGCTATAGGTGATATAATAGCTAGTTATTCCCATGGTATGAAGCAAAAGTTAGTTCTTACATCTGCCCTACTAAGTGACCCAAAGTTATTTATCCTTGACGAACCCATGGTAGGTCTAGACCCAAAATCAGCTTTTAATCTTAAAGAGATAATGAGAAAAATGTGTGATGAAGGTAAAACCGTATTTTTTTCCACCCATGTATTGGAAGTAGCAGAGAAACTTTGTGATAGAATAGCAATAATAAATAAAGGTAGAATCGTAGCTATGGGAACCATGGAAGAATTGAGGACTCATGCTGAAGAAAGAGAATCCCTAGAAAATATATTCTTGGAGTTGACTGAATGATGAATAAGATAATTTCATTAATCAAAACCGACTTTAACACTACCTTTGGTTTCTCCTCCATAGCCTATAGTTTTAAAAATAAGAAAAATAGATGGCAGATAATAGTCTTTGGTTTAGCTATGTTATCTCTTTTACCAACCTATTTTATGATGGTAAAGGGCTTAAATGGGATGTACGATATCTATAGTCAAATAGGACAGAAATCTATGTTTTTACTCTCAGGATTTCTAGCTTCGCAGATAATGATATTTCTATTTGGACTTCTCTATGTAATGAGCAAATATTATTTTTCTAATGATTTAGCTCACTTAGTACCATTACCTATTAAACCATCTTATATTTTAGGATCAAAATTTGTAACTCTTATGATAAGTGAATACTTAACTTCATTACCTATAATACTACCATTTATCATTATTTATGGAACCAAGGGCGGAGAAGGTCCTATTTATTGGATATATTCACTATTATTAGCTGCTACACTTCCTATCTTACCTTTAGTATTAGCTTCTATTCTTATAATGGTATTTATGAAGTATACAAATATCGGAAGGAAGAAGGATTTAATTAGGACAATTAGTGCAGTGCTTTTCCTTATAGCTATAGTGTATCTTCAACTTAAAATTCAAACCATAGCACAAAAGGCCATAATGCAAGGAGATAATTTTCTTATGAATCTAGTAGCAGATTCTAATCTCTTAGTGAAGAAATTAGGATTAGGATTTCCACCCTCTCAATGGGGAACATTGGCTTTAGTAAATAATTCTAATATCTTAGGATTAATTAATCTATTATCTTTTATAGGAGTAGGCATCATATCTTTCTTTATAATGATATTTTTATCTGAGAGCTTATTCTTTGATGGACTAATAGGAAATATAGAAGTATCGGCATCTAAAGGAAGAGGAAAAAAATTATCTATAAGAGATTCTGCTAGAGAAACTAAACCATATTTAGCTCTAGCCAAAAAGGAAATTATAATGCTGTTTAAAACTCCAGTGTATTTATTGAATGCAGTTGGAGGAGTGATTATATTTCCAATAATATTAGCAATGTCTAATATGACAGGTGGAGATGAATCTCTGTCAGCAATGATAGATATGCTAGGAGTTGATTCAGGATTAATCGCTTTAGCAGGTATAGGTCTCGTTGTAGCTCTAGGTATGTTAAATAGTATAGGAGCCACTACTTTTTCTAGAGAAGGTAAATGTTTCTGGATACAAAGGACTTTACCTATAAAAGTAGAAGACCAGATAATAGGCAGAGTATTATCATCTTTGGCTGTTCAAGTGTTAGGTATAATTGCTTTATTAGTAAGTTTAATTTTTGTAGTGAAATTAGATATTCTAATTATTCTATTGATAATATTCTTAGGACTCCTAGGTAGTATACCAATGACCCAGATTGGTATGATAATAGATATTCTACGACCAATGTTGGACTGGAACAATCCACAGAAAGCCATGAAACAAAATCTAAATGTATTAATTGGTATGGGTGTAGGTACTTTATATGTGGGAGGACTAGTATTTTTAGTAATTAAAATAATAGATAGGGTAAATATAAATCTTATATATGGATTATTAACTTTAGTATTTGGTATCTCATCAGTGATATTATTTGGGGTGTTAAAAAAGCTAATAACCAAACAGTTTGAAGTTATTGAGTAGAATAAAAAAGGCACAGAAATTTCTGTGCCTTTTGATATTACATAAGTCTTGAATAATATTCAACAACTAATTGATCTTCTATCTCTATAGGAATTTCATTTCTTTCTGGATATCTAACTAGAGTACCAGACATTTTATTTTCGTCTTTTTCTAGGTATGGATATTGATTTAAAAAGAAGTTATTAAAATTCTCTTTAAAAATCTCAATATCTTTAGATTTTCCCTTCAGCTCGATAGTATCTCCTATTTCAACTATATATGAAGGTATATCTACCTTTCTTCCATTCACAAGAATATGTCCGTGAACTACCATCTGTCTAGCTTGTCTAATGGATGAAGCAAAGCCTAGCCTATATACAAGATTATCTAACCTTGTTTCCAAAATTTTTATAAGGGCATGACCTGTTTGCTCCTCAGATTTCTTAGCAATTCTAACATATTTTGAAAATTGTTTTTCCATTACACAATAGTATGCTCTAAGTCTTTGCTTCTCTAATAATTGTCTTCCGTACTCAGTAAGCTTTTTGTCTGCTCTAGATGTTCCTCTAGTGGCTCTATCCATTGCTTTAGGATGACCACAAACATTTAATCCTAATCTCCTAGATTGTTTAAATCTAGGCCCCATCATTTTTGCCAATATTTATCACTCCATCAAAATTATTTGCCGCGATAATTTTGAGCCAAAAATAGTATAACATAAAAAAGCATAGAAGTAAATGATAATTATTATCATTTACTTCTGTTATTCTAATTTATTTTAATTTTTCCGCCATTTCTCTTATTTTAATATCTTCCTCATCTATAGGATCTCCTAAAACAATGCCATGAGGAATTGTCTTGTTATTTTCATCAATGAATACGAAAGTAATGAATCCATCTGACAGTATATCTTTACTGTTATTTTTAGTCATTTTCCCATATACAACAAAGCTAGTTCTTCCAGCCTTTGCTATTCTAGTTTGTAAATTTATTATATCTCCTTTATTACCAGGAGTTTTAAAAGTCAAGCCATGAATATTTACACAAACTATATTCTCAGGTTTTTGCGTAGCCTTAGCACCGCATATAAAGCAGGCTTCTACAAACCATTCTGCTCCTCTTCCTGCAAATAAAGTACCATGATGATTTAAATCCTCTGATTTAACTAATCTAGACACATTAACTATTTCCATTGTCTTTCCTCCTTAGATTTAGATTGTCACAAACATTATAACAAATCATAGATTAAAAGCAAATTATATTTATTATTTACAATCTACATGATATAGTATTAGTATGGTTTTAAATAAAGGTTATGGCTTGTTTAGAGTATCGAAATATATTATAATAATTAGGTTATATATTATAAAAATTAAATATAAGGGGATATGGAATGGAGCAAAGACTTTTACAAGAAAATAAGCTTATTAGAAATAGAATATTGTCTATGATTTTACCTATTACTGGTGAAAATGTTTTGCAAATGACTGCTGGAATTGTACTTATGGCAATGATTGGTAGGATTGATGCCTATGCAGTTGGTGCTATAGGTATAGCAACAGTTCTTTATAGGATATTATGGGGGATATTTAAAGGTATAGCCACAGGCACCTCGGTTTTAGTGGCTCAATCTCATGGAGCAAATAACTATAAAAAGCTAAAATCCATTTCAGAACAATCATTTATAATTTCCATAGGTACAGCTATTATATTTCAGCAATTACTCTTTTGGTTTGCCAAACCATTATTAACAGTATTTAATCCAAATCCAGATTTACTTGCAAATGGAGCATTATATTTAAAAACAATATCTTGGTCGTTACCTTTTGCGGCAGTAATACTTTTAGTCGCTGGTATACTTCAAGGAATGGGTAATGCAAGGACACCTATGATAGCTGTTGGTATATTAAATATAGTTAATATTGCTGCTGGATTCATTTTAGTAACTGGGAAAGCAGGTATTAAGTCACTAGGATTAATAGGTGCAGGATATGCTTATAATATAGCCTATATTACTTCTGCTATATTTGGAATAATTATGCTATTTGGTAAAAATGGAATTATAACTAGTATGGGAGAAAAATTGGAATTTAAGTTTAAATCAGATGAAGCTTTAATGATATTAAAACTTGGACTTCCAACATCCTTTGAAACATCATTTTGGCAAGCAGCATCCATATTTCTTACAAGAGCTATTCTTACTTATGGAGAGCTGGCTTATTCGGCCTATCAATTAGGTCTACAGGCAGAATCTATATCCTATATGCCTGCAACAGGATTTGGTGTAGCAGCAACGACATTTGTTGGTTATGCATTAGGCAGTAGAGACAAAGAGTTAGGTAAAAAATATCTTAAACAATTAATAAGATATACCGTTATTGTAACTATATTTGCTGCAGGTGTACTCCTCATATTTCCTAAACAGATAATGGGACTTTTAGTAAAGGAGCCAGAAGTTATTAGAATAGGTGCTATGTACTTATTTGTAATGGGTGTAGTTCAATTGCCTCAAAATATATCTGGAGTATTAAATGGTGCATTAAGAGGAGCAGGTTATGCAAAGGTTCCTATGATTAATGCAGGAATAGGACTTTGGATTATTAGAGTTCCTTTTGTTATGATAATGGCTTATATATTTAAGGCAGATATACTATGGATTTGGATAGGTATTGGAATAGATATGTGCTTTAGATTGGTATTTTCATACTGGTATTTTAAAAGAAAGGATATTTTTGAAAGTGATGCACTGATTATTGAATAAAAGATGGGAAGGTGAGTATATGAAAGATATAGAAATAGCAAAGAAACTTTTGATAGAAGAAGATCAGGCATTAGTAGCAGTAAAAAATGGTGAAGTAGTTTTTAAATCTAAAGATAAGGGGATTAAACCTATGTATATTATAGCTACTGAAATGAAGGCAAAGGTTTATGAGGCTTCATTGGCCGATAGAGTAATTGGTAAAGGAGCAGCTATTTTATGTGGTTATATTGGTATTAAGGAAGTATATACTGATTTGATATCAGAAGGTGGTATTTCTGCCTTAGATAAATATAAGATTCCATATACTGAGAATAAATCTTGTCCATACATTAAAAATAGAGATAAAACTGACTATTGTCCTATAGAGAAGCTTTCACTAGCTATAGAAGACCCTATATTATTGTTACAAGGTATAAAAGAATTTTTCGCATCAATAAGTAAGCAATGATTTAGCTAATTGCATCAATAGATAGACAGGTAATAGCTTTGCTATCCTGTAGAAAGGAGATATTTAATGTACGAAAAAAATAATACTAAGAGATTAATTATAGCAGGATTATTATTAGCAATAGGAGTTATTATTCCAACGATATTTCATACAACAGGAATTCCAGGAAATATATTTTTACCTATGCATGTTCCAGTTTTAATAGGAGGCTTTTTATTACCACCGTATTTAGCATTATTATTAGGTATGTTAACACCTATACTTAATTCTTTGATTACTGGAATGCCGCCATTGTTTCCAATGGCAGTGATTATGATTTTTGAATTAGGTATTTATGGACTTGTAGCTTCAATACTATATAGAAAGTTAGAACTACCTTCTGTAGTTGCATTGATAATATCTATGATAGCTGGAAGGATAATGGCAGGATTAGTAGTGTTTATATTAGCGGCATTTTTTGCAATTGAAATGGACCCTATGATATTTGTCATAGGAGGAGTTACAACTGGAATACCAGGTATTATAATTCAATTAGTTTTGGTACCTAGCTTAGTATATAGTATAGTAAGATATACTACCATAGATTTAGATTAATAGACTAGGGAGGGGTAAAGATGAGTATACTAATTAAAAATATTAAATTAGTACCTATGGATGGGAAGAGTGAATTAATAGAAAGTACAAATATTTATATTGTTGATAATAAGATAATGCATATTGGTGAAATAAGAGAAGATTTACATGTTGAAAAAATTATTGATGGAAACAATAAGATAGCCATGCCTGGGTTAATTAATGCCCATACACATATAGGTATGTCCTTGCTTAGAAATTTTGCCGATGATTTGCCATTGCATGATTGGTTGACTAAAAAGATATGGCCTACGGAAGCGAAATTAAATGCTGATGATATATACTGGGGTTCACTTCTAAGTATGATTGAAATGATTCAAGGCGGTACTACAGCTTTTTGTGATATGTACTTCTTTATGGATGAAGTGGGTAAAGGGCTAGAAGAATCAGGAATGAGAGGGGTACTTACTAGAGGTTTAATCGAAGATGATCAGGCACAAATAAAACTTAATGAGACTAGAGAATTATTTAAAAATTGGAATAGTAGGGGAAATGGAAGAATTAAGGTTATGGTAGCACCTCATGCACCATATACCTGTAGCCCAGATTTTTTAAAAGAGAGTTTTAAACTGGCAAAGGAATTAAACACAGGTATCCATATACATCTTTCCGAGACAAAGAAAGAAGTGGATGATAGTTTTAAACTATATGGCAAATCTCCAATTAAACATGTATATGATTTAGGGATATTTGATACACACACTATTGCTGCTCACTGTGTTCATGTAGATGATAATGATATAGAAATTATGAGGGAAAAGAATGTGTATCCAGTAAATAATCCAGGTAGCAACTTAAAATTAGCTAGTGGATTTGCACCAGTGGATAAGATGTTAAATAGGGGAATTTCAGTTGCACTAGGGACAGATGGTTCTTCATCTAATAATAACTTAAATATGTTTGAAGAAATTAACTTAGCAGCTATTATAAACAAGGCAGTTAATTTAGATGCAGTATCGGTTCCAGCCATATCAGCCCTTGAGATGGCAACTATAAATGGAGCAAAGGCTTTAAATTGGGATAAAGAAATAGGGTCAATAGAATTAGGCAAGAAAGCAGATCTAATATTAATTGATATAGATAAACCTCATCTTTATCCGCATCACAATATAATATCCTCTTTAGCTTATTCAGTCCAAGCTTCAGATGTTGATACAGTTATAGTAGATGGAAAGATAATAATGGAAAAGCGAGAGATAAAGACATTAGATGTAGAAAAGATAAAATTTATGGCAGAAAAGCATGCTAAGGATTTAATTAGAAGATAATAAACTTTATTGAAATATGTTTGCTTTGGATCCAATATAATAGTTATTAAGAAATTAACTTGCTGTGCTAGTAATAAAATTCACTAAGAACATTGATTTTATAAAGCTCAGCAAGTTATATTAATTTTATGCTATAAGATAGAGATCGATTTCACGTTGAGATTTATAAAAAAGGGGGATTTAATGTGAAATATTATAAGAAATTAAAACTAATAACTCTTGTAATATTAATAGTTGTGACTATTAGTGGATGTGATTTTGCTAATGACTATCAAAAGGGTATATTTGATGATGATATTGAGATTATAAAAACTGATGATAGCTTTACATATTTAGAAAAATTAGGGAAAGATGCAGATAACAAAAAAATAATCGAATTCAAATATTTTACAGGAATGGATACTATATATTATATTACAGTTAATGAAGACAGTGAAATCACAATCAACTTTGAATCAAATATCAATAAAGGAGATTTCAAGGTAGTATTGATATCACCAGATTATGAGATTATAACTATCTTGTATGGAACTGATGAGGTTGGTAAAACAATTTCAGTTAAGAAAGGCGAAAGTAGAATAAAGATTATAGGCAAGGAAGCCAGTGGAAAAGTAGGGATGAATATTAAAGCAGATGAGAATGTTGAAATTAAAAGTAAAGAAATGATGGCATTAGAAAAAGATGTAGAAAAGCTGGATAGATTATTTATTAATTTAGAAGAGAGTAATTCCTTAGAAGAAATAATTAGCCAATATTCTCATGATTTAGATGGAGCATATGCAGAAGGATATGGATCATACCTATATAAATCATATACTCAAGAAGGAATAGAAAAATTTATTAGTCTTCTTGCTGAAGAAGAAACAGCAATAATTAAAGGGGTAATAGAGATGTTATTTTCAGAACTAGGTATTCAAGAAAATATTAAGGAAATTAATAGTATTATCGATTATTTGGATGAACTGAAACTAGATGATTTTAACAATAAAGAGTTATTTATTGCTCATTTAATGCTTTCTGAGGCATATATAGTAAAAGACAATATACAATAGAATTATAATATAGTAAACTGGTAAATCTTGTGCTTGTAAATTATATTGGTTAAGATTACTTTATATATTTGTATTATTAGTCAAGATTTTAAAGGAATTTCTACAATTGAAAAAAGAGGGGTAAAGATATTAGATATAGATAAAACAAAGTCTAGAGCAGAAAAACATTCTAGGGATTTAGTTAAAAGATAATAAAATCGTGGAGAACAGACACTATATTGTTTTGTGAATATAATAATCATTAGGACTTTCCTAATGATTATTATATTTTTTTATTAGTTGGCAATAATTTATGATATCGAAAAATCCTAAAGGTGAGAATTATGATTTCAAAGAATCTAGAAGAAAATCGAGAAGAATTAAAGAAAATATTTAAAAATTCTAGCGATCTAATTTTATATGAGCTTGATACCTTATGTAATACTAAGGTAATAGTTGGATATATAGATGGGCTAGTTGATAAAAGCAGATTAAATGATAATTTAATAAAGCCTTTAATCAAAGATTTAATATCTCCTCAAGATGTATTATGTACGATTTTTATTGCAGGTGCAAAAGAGGTATATGATATGAATGAAATTTCATACCCAATGACAACTGGTAATGCTGTGTTATTCATAGAAGGTATGAATGTAGCATATTTGTTCGAATTAAATTTCTGGGAGAAAAGGACAATAGAAGAATCTGGAAATGAAAGGGTAGTTAGAGGACCTAAGGAAGGTTTTATCGAAGATATTAATGTAAATAAGGCCCTTTTAAGGAGAATAATTAGAAATAATAATTTTGTATTTGAAGATTATATTTTAGGTGTACAAACTAATACTCAGATGTCATTGGCTTATATAGATGGTTTAGTGAAGCAAGAGATATTAGATGAATTAAGAAGGAGAATAGAAAATATTAGAATAGATGGAATATTGGATTCAGCATATATACAACGCTATATAGAGGATGCTCCAAAAACAATGATATGTACAATTGGATATACACAAAAGCCTGATGTAACAGCTGGGAAAATTTTAGAAGGAAGGATTGCTATTTTATGTGATGGAAGTCCAGATATATTGACCGTGCCAAAGTTATTTATAGAAGATTTGCAAATGGCTGAGGATTACTATTCAAGACCACAGTATGGAACATTTCTAAGAATTCTAAGAATTTTTGCCTTAATTGCTTCAATAGTATTGCCTGGTTTTTTTGTAGCTCTAAAAACTTTTCATCAAGAAATGATACCTACAAAACTGCTTATGTCTATGGCTAAGAACATAGAAGAAGTACCATTTACAGCTTTTATAGAAGCATTACTTATGCTCTTTTTTATTGAACTAATTAAAGAATCGGGTCTTAGAATACCTAGTAACATAGGTACAGCAGTAACTGTAGTAAGTGGTATAGTAATAGGGCAGACAGCTGTTCAAGCAGGAATAGTTGGCCCTCTAATGGTTATAGTCATTGCAATTACAGGTATATCAGAATTTATAGTTCCACAGCAGAGAGAAATAATAGTTATTTATAGACTAATATTACTTTTTCTAGGGGGATCATTAGGATTATATGGTGTAGTCTGTGGCATAGTAGTAATGATAATTCATCTTATTTCATTAAAATCCTTTGGAGTTCCTTATATGTATCCTATAGCTCCATATGATAGAGAAGGTATGAAAGATTTTATTTTTATGAGATCCATAAAGGAGATGGATTATAGGCCTAGGGCTATAGTTAATAAAAATGCAAGGAAAAGGAATGATATAGATGAAAAAAAATGAGAGATTTCTAATTACAGCAATATATTTAATAGTAACTTCTCTAATCCTTACATCTTGCACTGAAACCCATGAACTACAGACTCTAGCTATAGTTACGGCTACAGGAATTGATTTGGAAAATGATAAGGTGATAATAACATGTGAAATAGTAGACCCTACATCTAATGGCTCATCTAATAGCTCATCATCCGACTTTACTTATTCTCAAGGAAATATAGTATTTGCTCAAGGTATGGGTAAAACAGTATTTGAGGCAATCAGAGATGTAACTTTGCATTTTGATAGAAAATTATTTTTTTCTCATTCTAATATCCTTATATTTGGAGAAGAATTCGCCAAGAAAGGTATCACTGGATTCTTAGATTTATTTCTAAGAGATTATGAACCAAGAGAGAGTGCATACATACTAGTTGCTAAGGAAGCTAAGGCCTATGAAGTAATGGGAGTGAAGGGAGAGCTTAGTGAATCTGCTGGGGCCTACTTAAAGGATATCTTAGATAATTTTCAGTACAATGGAAAATGTTTGAGTGTAAGTATGGCTGAATATTTTAGATATTACTATGAAATAAGTAATGAGCCTGTTATAGGAGTTGTACAGAGACTAGAAAAAAGAGTAATAGATGAAGAAAGGCGTAGAAATATGCCTATGAAATCAATATTAGACGTATCTGGCGGAGCCGTATTGAAGAGAGATTATTTAGTGGGATACTTTGATGGAGATGAAATACTTGGCTTTAACTTTATTGTAGATCGTGTAAAAGGAGGAGGAATTGTATTTAATACTCCTGAGAGATTAAATAATGGGAAGGCCATTATTGGAAATGAGGAAAAATTTACTACAGTAGAAATACTAAATTCAAAAACTAAAAATAATATTGAGATATCTAATGGACAAATACATTTAAATATTAACATAAAGTTAAGAGGATCATTAGCTGAAGAAAATAAAGCAGTTGATATAAGTGATTCTGAAACTCTTAAAGAACTTGAAAAATCTTGTTCTGAAAAAGTAAAAAGTCTTGTTTCAGCAACTATGGATAAAGGACAAAAGGAATTCAAGCAAGATAATTTCAGTATCGGGACAACAGTACATCGCCAATATCCAGAGATATGGAAAGATATAGCTGAAGACTGGAATAACATTTTTCCAGATATATCTTATAGCATCAATGTAGAAACAGATATAGTAAAGGCTGGAATTATTAATGTGCCTAGTAACCTAAGAAGAAGGAGATAATAAGGATGAGTGAAAAGATTTCATCAAGGCAAGCAAGCTTACTTATTACTATTAATAGAATAACAACTATAATTACTATTATGCCTACAATATATATAGGTCCAGCTAATCAGGATATATGGATAGTTATTATAGTATCTTTTTTCTATACCATCTTATCATCTATTCCCTTATTATTTTTATCTAATAGATTCAATGAACTTACAATTATTGGATATTTGGAAAAGATATTGGGTAAAGTTTTAGGGAAGATTATGGGGGTGCTTTATGGAATTTTTTTTGCAACCATATCAATTTTATTTTCTTATACAGCTATTCAAATGATAAGAACTTCATTCCTGACAAATACAAAACCAATTATAACTATAATATTTCTAATAGGCAGCTGCATATATGTTGCCTCTAAAGGGGGGGAAGCTTTATTTAGAGGGGCAGAATTATTTGTTCCAATAATTATAACTTCAGTCATCATTTTTGTTCTTCTAGGATATAATAGCATAGATTTAAAAATATTACTGCCTATATATAAAGATTCTAATTTTCTAGATATTAATATTGGTGCAATAGAATTATCCCTTATATTTGTTGATATATCTATAATAAGTATGATTACCCCAAAACTCGAAAATAAGAAAGCTATAAATAAAATTTTTACTAAAGCCGTCTTTTATTCTTTATTATTTGCACTACTAGTAGTAGTGGCAACTCAAGCATCATTAGGAATAGAGCAAGCTAAACACTCGAACTTTCCATTTTTAAATTATATTAGGCGTATTAAAACCTACTCTATTTTTGAAAGACTAGAGTCTGTTTATACACTTATATGGATAATTGCTATGATGGGTAAGATTACTGCATATCTTTATATTTCCAGTGAGGCCTTTAAAGAAATATTTAGGAAAAAAGGAAAAAATATAATATTATACATTATTGGAGTAATTAGTATTTTGATAACTTATTATATTGCTGAGTTTAAGCCCATATTAATAGAGTTAAAACCAATAAGATTGTCAGAATATATTTACTATTTTATTTTCAAGACTTTCATACCCTTAGTAATAATGATAGTATACTTCTTTAGAAGAAGTTCCTTTGGAAAACATGAGAGACTTGGAAATTAGTTGTTTAAAGGAAGAGTTATTATAACTTCTGTCCCTTCTCCATATTTACTTTTTATATCTATTGTTCCATTGTGTGCTTCAACTATAGATTTTACAATAGATAAACCAAGTCCAGTTCCGCCAGTGTTTTTGTTTCTTGAATTATCAGACCTATAAAATCTGTCGAATATAAATGGCAGATTTTTTTCTTCTATTCCTATGCCATTGTCAGCTACTTTAATAATGCTATTATCTTTATTACTTATAAGAGTTATAAAAACCTTACCTCCTTCATCAAGATATTTAATGGAGTTTGATAATAGATTATACATTATTTGTTTAAGTTTATCTCTATCCATGGTGATGTTAATATTATCCTCTATGCTAGTTTCAATGCAAAAGTCTTCTTTTGTATATAGGGGAATAAATGTTGTAATAGTATCTCGAAGTTCTTTAGACATATCAAATCTAGTCTTATTTAGAACTAGATCTAGTTCTTCCGACCTAAAGGAATTTTTAAGATCATCAACTAAAGTAGATAATCTATCGATTTCTTTCATTAGAATATTCAAATGATCTTCATTAGGCTCCCATATTCCATCAATAATAGCTTCTAGATGACTTTTGAGGGTAGCTAAAGGAGTTCTAAGTTCATGGGAAATATCAGAAGCATATTTTTTTCTTATATTTTCTTGTTTGGCCAAAGTTTCACCAAGATAATTAATTGAATCTGATAATTCTAGAATTTCTACTGTACTAGTATTTACATTAGATTTTCTGTTAAGATTACCTTTGCGCATTTCAACTGCTGTATTTCTAATTTCTAATAAAGGATTAGTTAGAGATTTAGACAGCATAGCACTTGTTCCTAGTCCAAGGAAGATTGTGAATATAGCTGAAATAAAGAATGATTTAGTTAAGGTATCTTTAAAAATAATTGCAGATTCAGTTAAATAAGCATTATCAATATATCCTATAATTAATTTTCCCACCTCATCATTTCCTTCAAGTAATGGGCAGGATTTTTCTATATAATTTCCCTCAGGAATGTTGTGCATCCTCATCATCCTTCTATGCATCCCACCCATTCCTTCCATACCATTTCCATTATTAGAAGTATACAATATGTTATCATTTAAATCTCTTATTTCAATATATACATTTTCTAAGGATGCATAGGAGTTAATTTCTCTTTGATATAAGACATATCCATTCTTATTATATAAATCATTAATTTCATCACATATTTTCTGAAGTTTACTCTGCTGCTCTTCAGCAAGATAATTTTCAAATTTATTATTTATCATTAGATTTGATATAAAGCTAATGATTATAATAGACACAAGAATTGAAAATATGAAGTTAAGAGTAAGTTTTTTAGAAAGTTTCATATATATTCCTCCAATAATTGTTAAAGAACACATTAAAATTATGTGTACAGGTAATTTTTTGTTATAGTATAGTTATATTATAACAGTTAATCTTGAAGTCATTATGAAGAAGTTAAAGATAATTTTAATTTTCTCCATATTTTCTTCACATTTTATAGCTATAATGAAGCTATAGAATGAAAGGAGAGGTTATTGTGAAAAAATCATTAGTAGTAGGAGCTTTAGTGTTAAGTCTAGGAATTGGTTCTTTAGTTGCATATGCTGATACAACGAAAACACCAAGTATAGTTTCTGGAAATAGAAATACAAACTTCAATATAGAAGATAGAGAAGCATGGTTTAAGGAAAGAACTGAATTTAAGAAGGAACAAATAAAAAAGGCTCTTGAAAGTGGATTAATAACAGAAGAAGAAGCAAAGGCGTGGGAAGAGCATTTTGAAGAAATGGAAGAATTCCATAATAAAAATGGATTCATGCCAGGTGGTTGTGGTGGAAAAGGCTTTGGAATGGGAAGAGGAATGGGCATGATGAGAGGTAATAGTTGGGCAAGATAAATTCGGAGGCAGGTGAGGCAATTTGTTAAAATGGATTAAAAAAATGCTAGATAAACTTGCAAAGGCTAATAAAGAATCTTTTGGAGAACAACCATTGGATTATTGCCAATTAAGCAAAAACAAATAAACAATAACTACACTTTTTGATATCAAAAAGTGTAGTTATTGTTTTCCTATCCCAAATTTATATCCAGCTCCATAAACAGTATGGATGTATTCGGGGGATTTTGGATTAGTTTCAATTTTTTGTCTAATATTTTTTATATGAGTATCGATGGTTCTATCAAATCCTTCGTATTCATGACCAAGGGAAAATTCAATCAATTGATCTCTTGAAAGTACATGATTTGGGTTAGATACAAGGGCTAATAAAATTTTGAACTCATTTGTTGTAAAGCTAATATTTTCATTGTTTTTTCTGACTGTCATTTTGTCTACTTCAATTTCTAAATCGCCATTATTGAAACTAAGTTTTTCAGCTGAAGGTCTAGAATTAGGATAAGATCTTCTAAGTAATGCTTTCACTCGGCCAATCAGTTCTCTGGGACTAAAGGGCTTTAATACATAATCATCAGCCCCTATGGATAAACCTTCGATTCTATCGTCTTCATGAGTTTTTGCAGTCAGCATTATAATTGGCACATTAGATACAGATCTTATTTTCTTACATACTTCTTCACCTGAAACTTTGGGTATCATCAAGTCTAGTATAATTAAGTGAATATCATTATTATTAAACAAGTTCAAGGCAATCTCTCCATCATTAGCCAAAAACACATTAAATTCTTCTTTGATTAAATACGCTTTAATAACATCTGAAATATTTTTTTCATCTTCTACTAATAAAATATTTGTGTAATTCAAATTTAATCACCTCATATTCATATTACCCAAAAATAATATAAATAAAAAATAAAAAAATGCTTTATTTTTAAGAACTATTATGCTATACTTGAATATAATATTTAAAACATACTAAAATGCTATGAATTGGTAAAGTAAATTATATAGAGTATTTCAGAGAGGATTCTATTGGTGAAAGGAATCTATACAATATATATTTGAAGTGCACTAAGGAGCATGGAGTCGAAAACTATAGTAGACTTATACGGTTGTTCCCGTTATAGAACTAGAGTATGAAAGTACTTGAATCGAGCTGGGGATTACCCCAAGCAGAGTGGAACCGCGAAACTTACCTTTTGCCTCTGTATATTTATTTATACATGGGTAAAAGGTTTTTTTAATTTAACTTAAAAGTATACAAAGAAGGTGATAAAAATTTCGGAGGAATTTTACCTATAGATGAGGATAAACTAAAAGTATGTTTTATTTATAAGAAATAAAATTTCTAGTGACTTATTATTTTAAATTGTAAACTATGAATTGAATAAAGGGAGGTAGCAAAATGATATTAAATAATATTGGAGAATTGGTGGGAAATACACCAATTGTAAGACTAAATAATATGAAAAAAGAAGGAATGGCAGAGATACTTGTAAAAATTGAGTCCTTTAATCCTTCTGGTAGTGTAAAGGATAGGGCGGCTTTATATATGATAGAAGCAGCTGAAAGAGAGGGACTTTTAACTAAAGGTGGAACAATAATTGAACCTACAAGTGGAAATACAGGTGTTGGTTTGGCTATGATGGGAGCTGCAAAAGGATACAATGTAATTTTAGTTATGCCTGATACTATGAGTATAGAGAGAAGAAAACTAATGCAAGCCTATGGTGCAAAAATTATTTTAACCGAAGGCAAATATGGAATGGCAGGATCCGTAGAATTAGCAGAAGGATTAGCTAGAGATAATAATTATTTTATGCCAAATCAATTTGCAAATAAAAATAATTTAATGGCTCATTATGAAACAACTGGTATAGAAATACTTAAGGCCACTGATGGGAATATAGATGCCTTTGTGGCAGGAGTTGGAACAGGTGGAACTATATCAGGAGCAGGAAAAAGACTAAAAGAATATAATAAGGATATATTGCTTATAGCAGTTCAGCCAGCTAAATCTCCAGTTCTAACAGGAGGGCAGCCAAGTGGTCATAAGATACAAGGTATAGGTGCAAACTTTATACCTGATATATTTGATAATGATATAGTAGATGAAATACTAAGTATTGATGAAGAAACTGCATATTCATATGCAAGGAAATTGGCAGCAGAAGAAGGGATTCTATGTGGAATTTCATCAGGAGCAAATCTGGCTGCTGCAAATATAATAGCTAAAAGACTAGGTGAAGGTAAAATAGTATTAACAGTCCTTCCTGATACTGGTGAAAGGTATTTATCTACTGACTTATTTAATGGAGAGTGATTCTATGTTTAAGTTTCTCATAGAAGAAGGAAAAAACATATTGGAAAAAGATCCTGCAGCTAAAAGTCTTTTTACAGCTATGTTTTTCTACCCAAGTTTAAAGGCAATATTTTATCATAAGATTGCATATAAACTATATAAGAAGAAGAGATTTGTGCTCTCTTGGATAATATCTCAGCGAGCTAGGAGAATAACTGGCATTGAGATACATCCTGGAGCTAAAATTGGAGAGAAATTGTTTATAGACCATGGAATGGGTGTAGTAATAGGTGAAACTGCTGAAATAGGAAATAATGTACTAATGTATCATGGTGTGACTCTGGGAGGAATAGGCGGAGAAAAGGGGGCTAAAAGGCATCCTACCATAGAAGATGACGTTATCATTGGTGCAGGGGCTAAGATACTTGGACCTATAACCATTGGAAAGGGAGCTAAAATAGGAGCAAATTCTGTAGTATTAGAAGATGTTCCACCATATTCTACGGCAGTAGGAGCTCCAGCTAGAGTAGTTAAAAAAAGAAATTATGGATATATTTATGTCGTGTAAATAATATTAAATTTTATTGTTTACAATATAATATTCTAGAGTATAATATATATAATATAGGACTAACAATGAACAAGAATAGTAATCATAATAAAGATCTAAAGAGAGCTAGGGATGGTGAGAACTTAGCGATACTATTATGATGAATGGACTTGGGAGTATATATCTGAAATAATTAGGATATAGGGTTAATCACCCTTAAAGGATTAAAGTTGGCTTTTAGCAAAAAGAGTGGTACCGCGGAAATTACCCTTTCGTCTCTTTAATTAGAGATGAAAGGGTTTTTTTATGACCTAACACAACGAACGCTAGTGAGTTGATGTAGGTCAAACGCAATGAGCACCAAATTTGCACGACCATTAGGGAGTGAACAAATTTGAGTTGCGAAACTGCGGAAAATGACCTAACACAACGAACGCTAGGTCCTATCGGACACCACTGAATTATGCCCTACGGGGTAGATAAAGGTTGTGAGTTGATGTAGAGTCAGTACATTAAGAAATGTGAATTGTGCAAGCGGCCTATGTCTATGAATTATGAATTGAATTATAGGAGGGACTATTATGGAAAAGAAAATTGTATTTAGTGGAGTGCAGCCTTCAGGAGCACTAACTATAGGGAATTATATAGGAGCTATAAAAAACTGGGTAGAGCTACAAGATGAATATGATTGCTACTACTGTATAGTTGACATGCATGCTATTACAGTACCTCAAGTACCTAAAGACCTTAGAAAAAACACATTAGATGTCTTAGCTTTA
This sequence comes from uncultured Tissierella sp., assembly GCF_902479755.1. Taxonomy (NCBI): domain Bacteria; kingdom Bacillati; phylum Bacillota; class Tissierellia; order Tissierellales; family Tissierellaceae; genus Tissierella; species uncultured Tissierella sp. The sequence continues at coordinate 101,484 of NZ_CABSQO010000006.1, forward strand.
TATCTGGCTTGTGGAATAGATCCAGATAAAAGTACTTTATTTGTCCAATCTCATGTACCAGCCCATGCAGAATTAACTTGGGTATTAAATAGTATATCTTATATGGGACAATTAAATAGAATGACTCAATATAAAGAGAAATCTAAGAAATCTGAGGAGAATCTAAATGCAGCATTATTTACTTATCCAGTTTTAATGGCTTCAGATATACTTTTATATCAAACTGATTTAGTGCCTGTAGGAGAGGACCAAAAACAACATTTAGAATTAGCTAGAGATTTGGCAATAAGATTTAATAATAAATATAGTGATACTTTCAAGGTGCCAGAGCCACTAATAAAGGAATTCGGGGCTAGAATAATGAGTCTTCAAAATCCAGAGGCAAAGATGAGTAAATCTGATTCAGATGAAAATGGATATATATTGATTCTAGATAATAAAGATGTCATAAGAAGAAAAGTAAAAAGAGCTGTTACAGATTCTTTAGGAGCAATGGCATATAATGATGAACAGCTGGGGCTAAAGAACCTATTAACAATTTATAGCATATTTTCAAATGAGGAAATACCACAAATAGTAAATCGTTATGAAGGGCAAGGCTATGGAAAATTTAAAGAAGATTTAGCAGAGGTAGTAGTTAATGGACTTTCACCTATTCATGATAAGTTTGAATATCTGATAAAAAATAAAGATTATCTAGAAAAGATATATAAAGATGGGGCAGAAAAAGCTGAGTATCAAGCCATGAAAACCCTTAGAAAGGTTTATAAAAAGATAGGATTTATAGCAAGGTAGGGAGAACTTATGGAACTGATAAAACATTTTTTTAGAGGTACTCCAGATGGATATGTATTTCCTATCTGGAGTTTGACTCATTTGGTAATTATTTTAGTTGCATTTCTAGGAATTCAATTTATATTATTGAATCAAAGAAAACTCAGAAATCCTCTGATAGGAAGAAAATTTAAGCTTTTAATGATTATTATTTTATTTTTGCAGCAAATAATATTATATCTTTGGTACAGTTTTTCGGGATATGGTACTATAAAAGAAAGTTTACCACTATATAATTGTAGAATTGCTATCATTTTTATAATACTTGCTTTTATAACAGATAAAAAAATATTTAAAAATGTTGGATGCTACTGGGGATTTATAGGATCTATATTAGTTCTAATGATGCCTGTTGATTTATATCCCTTCTCATTTCCTCATTATACAAATATTTCCTATTTCTTAGGACATATTGGGTTGTTATGGTCTACAGTATATATTTTAGCGGTAGATCAATATAGGATAGATAGAAATAGTTTAAAATCAATATTGTATTTTACTAATACTTATAATTTACTAATTTATATATTTAATAAAGCAACTAATTCTAATTATTGCTATTTAAATAAAGCCCCTTTTGCCGCTGCATTTTTTGAAAAATACATGTCACCTAGAACATATAGTTTAACAGCATTTTTTGCCTTTAATATATTTATGATTTTAGTATATTTTATAGCAAAAACTATATATAAAGCATTAGAGATAGATGAAGAATTGGTTGAATCTACTTTATAAGGAAAAGTATAAAAATCAAGCTATAATTATAGCTTGATTTTTATACTTTAAGTTTTTATATGTATAAAAAGGGGTAAATAGAATATAATGTAAAAAATATTAAAAGATGAGAATAAAGAAGTTATTCTATGTATTTAAAAGAAAGGAGAAATTATGAAAACAAGTATAGATTGGAACATAATTAAATCTAAACTAATTAAATACATAAAAAAGTTAATAATTATGATATTGATTACAATTGTAATAACTTTCATATTAAGTAGGTTTACTAATCTAGGCTTTAAGAACTTGTTAGAATATGCTTCTCTTGCAATAATATGTGTAGGAGCATTATCAGTACTTGGTGGCAGTAAAATGGTAATGAATACCCAATATAACTATCAAAAATTTTCTACTGGGAGAACTAATCCAACAAAGAGTGATTTGAGTTTAATTCCTGATAGTTATAGATTTTGTATATTTATGGGTATTTCAGGAACCATTATTTACCTTATTAGTTTAATTTTCTAATTTAATGAAAAAACAGAGTAAAGAATTAAGCCACTTATGTCTTATTAATTTTTATCATATTTATGATCTTTAGCCCATTCAATAATTTTATTAGTTGTTTGTAATTCATTATCATTATAAAATACTGCCTCATAAACTCTATTTCTATGCTCGTAAAGAGGGTCATAATATTTTATTATCAGTTCCTCTATTACTGGTTTATAATCATGTTCTCCAATTAGTTTTATATATTTATCAATATTACTATCTCCCAAATATTTTCTTAGATTATGGAGTGAGGTTATAAGTTCATTATCTGTATCATGAACATATTCCTTCAAAAGATTATTTACTCTTGTTTCTATATTAGCTTCAATCTTTACATTTATTCCATTGTTTATGGCATTATACAAATAATTAGGTATTATATCTTTACCTATTCTTTTACTTTCACCTTCTACAAAAACAAAATTTGTCTTTCTATTTTTTAAGGATTTGTATACAAGACTTTCAAACATTTTTTGACTGTTTTGTTCACCAAGACCAACACTACCAAGGATAGAACCTCTATGATTAGCACAACCTTCCAAATCAAGAGTATCCAAGCCTTGACTTCCCAGAGATTTTAAAATATTAGTTTTACCTGTCCCAGTATTCCCATAAAGGACTATAAATTTTATGTTTTCTACTACTGTTGGTAGGTGATCATTGACATATTTTCTATACCCCTTATATCCACAATCCAGTTTAGTGGCATTTATTCCAAGGGTTTTAAAAAGAGAAACCAATGAGCTGCTTCTAAATCCACCTCTAGCACAGAAAAATATAAGATTATTATATTCCTTATCGAGTTCAGAGACCCTATCATAAATACTTGGAAGATTTTTTGCTGCAGTTGCTATACCAATTTTCTTTGCTATTTCAATACTTTCTTGTTTATAGATTGTACCTATTAATTCTCTTTCCTTATCATCAAAAATAGGGATGTTAACAGATCCTGGTATTGTTTCTAATGTATATTCGTGGGGGGATCTAACATCAATTAATACATAATTTTCATCTAGTCTATTTTGATCTATATCTTCATAATTAATAATTTTAAACATATAATTCCCTTCTTCTATTAAATAATTTAAATACCTATACATTATACCATTAGTTTTATCTATAGCAGAGAAAATAATATAAATAAATTTAATTTTATAAGTGGTTTTAATGATAACTATAGAATACTATAGTATAAAGTCGCATTGGGAAGGGGGGGATACTTATGTATGAAAAGGCTTTTAAGAAGTTGTTTTGGGGATATATCTTCATATTTATTAATCTAAGAATTTCTGGAGTTGATATATTACCAGACTCTATAGGTTATATTATTATTTTACAAGGAATAAAGATGTTATTGCCTAATAGCGAACATTTTACTATGGCAATGAAATATAATTATCCATTAATAGTTTTATCATTATTTTCAATTTATCAAAATAATATTAGAGATGGATATTTCACATTGCCGCAATCTAGTCTAATAGGTACTATAGTTGGTATAGCTTCAACTGTTTTATCTTTACTACTCATGTATAATTTGCTTGTTGGAATTAAAGAGATGTGCAGAAAAAACAATATAATAGATTTATCTAATACGGCTGATGAGCTATGGAATTATTATTGGAAGGTTCTATTGGCAGTATTTCTAGCAATACCTATAGCATTGATTCCTGTAATAGGTATTATATATTTAATAGTGGTTATCATAATAGCTATAGTTGTAAATATTAAGATTTTGAAATTATTCTGGGATATCTCAGAGCGTTTTAATATTGATAAAGTTATTAACTAAAGGTAGATAGCAAACTGCTATCTACCCTATTATATATAGTTAAGATATTTTTTTGCTAAAGATACTTTCCATACATCTGGTCCTTCTTCAATATATTCCCATTCAAATTTTCCAAATCTTTTTTCTTCCAATTGATTGAATACATGAGATGGGTCCGTATCGTTTATTAACACCATTTTTTCACCTACTGGCAGGGAATCAAAAGTTCGTAAAACTACATCATTTATATCATTAATTTCATATCCACAAGTATCTATTTGCAAAATAGACATATTATCTCCTCCTAATAGTTTTAAATTATTATGCCCAGCGAATAGAATATTATTTTATTAGTAAAATACTTTCAATACATAGGATAAATAGGGTATAATAGGATATATATCATTAATTTACAAAAAAGGAGTGGTGATTTATGAACTATAAAATACTTCATACTTGTATAAGAGTAATGGATTTAGAAAGATCTTTAAAATTTTATAAAGAAGCTTTAGGCTTAGCAGAGACAAGAAGAAAGGATTTTCCAGAGGATGAATTTACTTTAGTTTTTTTATCTGATGAATCAGGGAAACATGAAATAGAATTAACATATAACTATAATCCAGAAAAACCATATGTAATTGGTGATGGCTTTAGTCATATGGCATTTGGAGTAGAAGATTTAGAGGCATCAAGAGAAAAACATAAAGAAATGGGATATGAAGTTACAGAATTAATGGGTCTTCCGGGTGAAAAGCCAAGATATTATTTTGTAACAGATCCAGATGGATATGATGTTGAAATTATAAGAACTAAATAATAGAAACAAACAGTGAATTACCTCTGAAATATAGAGGTAATTTTTAAATAAAACTTTGTCGAAAAAAGTCTAAAAAAGATTGATTCAAATATTATGCCAATATATACTCGTGATATCAAATTGACACTGAATAGAGAAAAGGTGATAATGATATGAAATCCATTAGAAATCAAATACTAATATATCTCATGGTAGGGGCAATAATACTATTTGGATTATTGTTTGTTTTTTCTGATTTGAAATTAAATGAACTTCCAAAGCATATTAAAGCTCAGTATAGTGAAATAGTAAATGCTAGATCAGATGAAGTAACTAAGGAGTTAAAAGGATTTATTGAGCAGATAACCATAATATCAAAATCACCAATAATAAGGTCAATGGACTTGGAAAAGATAAAATCTTATTTGCCTAATTTAGTACTAAAGAATAAATATAGAAATATGACTATAGCTTATCCAGATGGTAGGGCTTGGTCAACAATATTAGATGAATTTGATATCTCACATCAAGAACAATATCAAAAGATTTTTGTAGAGGAAGAGGAATGTATAATCTCTCAGCCATTTTATAGCCCATATGTTCATGAATCAGACAAGCCTATTATAATTATTTCCCATAGTGTTACTGATGAAAAAAATCGAGTTATTGGGCTAGTAAATATAGTAATAAATAACGAGTTTTTGAACGAGGTCGTAAGAGGAATGAATTTGAAGGGAGAAGCTTATGGTTGGATAGTAAATAAGGATGGTGTATTAGTAGCACATCCAGATTCTCAAGCATCTTTAAAGAAAAATATTAAAGATTATATAATAGATGATGGCAATATAATAAATGAAATACTGGAAGGGGAATCTGGTATCATTGAATATATAGATGAGAATGGTGAAAATATATTGGTGTTTTTTAATAAGATTAGAGAATCTCCAGAGTGGACCTTTCTTATTTCTATTTCTGAAAAATCAATTTACAAAGAAATAAATGGAGTGAGGAATACAATTTTAGCAGCTATTATTATAGGATTAATATTAGTGATTGCATTTTGTTTCTTCTATTCAAGAAGTCTATCAAAACCAATTCTAGAATTAAAAAAAGTATTCGAGAGAGCTGCTAATGGTGATCTGAATATAAGGGCAAATGAGAAAATATATAATGAATTAGGTTTAGCGGCTAAAAGTTTTAATAAAATGCTAGAAAAGATTAAAGATTTAACTTATAGAGATATGGTAACAGAACTTTATAATTATAATGGTTTCTTTCTGGAACTTCCTTATAAGATGAAGAAGTTAGCTGACAAAAAAATAGTGACATCCATAGTAATAATATCTATCGATGATTTTAAGAGGATAAATAGTATTCATGGTTTTGATTTTGGAGATGGAGTGCTCTGCGATTTTGCAAGACAGCTTAAGAATTTTTTGAGAGGAGAAGAAATTGTAGCTAGATTTCTGGGAGATGAATTTATCTTATTCTTATACGAGGATGATATATTAACTATAGAGGAACGGATAAAGAAGTTATGGAATTTATGTAGTGGTGAGGTAAAAGTCAATGATAATCAATTTGTTATGAGGGTGAGTATTGGGGCTAGTGTTTCTACTAATAACAGTATAGCTATAGAAGAAATCATACATCAAGCAACTATCGCAAAGCTCATAGTTAAAAAGATGGGAGGAAATCATTATAGATTCTACGATTTTGAGTTGGAGGAACTGATTAAAGAGGAGCAAAAAATAGAGAATGACTTATACCATGCAATTGAAAACAATGAATTTAAATTAGTATATCAACCTATTAGAGAATTGGCTACAGGCAGAAACATAGGTATAGAGGCATTGCTTAGATGGACAAATCCCTTATATAGTAAAGTTTCTCCTTTAGTGCTGATACAAATAGCTGAACAAAATGGTTTAATAATAGAGATAGGCAGATGGGTTTTAAAGGAAGCATGTAGGCAAAATAAGCAATGGCAAAAAGAAGGTTATTCACCAATTATAGTGTCGGTAAATGTTTCAGCTATTCAATTTGAACAAACGAATTTTGTTGAAATGGTGAAGGAAATATTAGAGGAAACAGAATTAGAACCTAAATATTTAGAGTTGGAAATTACAGAAAGAATTGCTATGGATAGAGTAGAGGAGAAGCTTCTTAAAATGAAAGAATTAAAAAGTATGGGAGTTCGCATATCTATAGATGATTTTGGTACAGGTTACTCTTCATTAGCTTATTTTACACGATTTCCTATTGATACATTAAAAATAGATCGCTCATTTATTAATGATATGTTGAATGATGAAAATGCAAAAACTATTGTAACGACTATTATTAATATGGCTAAATCTATAAAGATAAAAACTATTGCAGAAGGGGTAGAAACTTGGGAACAGTTAGAATATCTAAAGAAAAAGAGCTGTGATCAAATTCAAGGATATTTAATCAGTAAGCCTGTTGACCCACATATAATAGTAGAGATGTTTGAGGAGGAAATTCTTACTAATTAAAGTAAGGATTTTTTTCTTAGCTTTATGTTAATATAATAACGAATAGGGTATATGTATTATGAAAGTAGTTGCAGACTGTATAATTTTGAGCATATACTTTTAATAAAACAATATAAAAGGAGGGTATGACTATGAAAAAAATCTTAGTGGCAATTGATGGCTCTGAAAACTCAACAAAGGCGCTAGAGAAAGCAAAAGAACTTGCTTTATTAAACAACAGTGAATTAATGATATTAAATGTTGTTAGTGATCTAAGAAATTACCATCCATATGTTATAGACAGGGTATATGAATCTGAAATAAATAAGGTATTGTTAGAACATGGTAAGAAATTATTAGATGAAGCATTAAAAATTTTTGAAGGATACGAAGGGAAGGTTGGCACATCTATTAAATGTGGTGATGCCGCTCGTGAAATTATAGAAATGGCGGAAAAGGGAGGATATGATTTATTAGTTATGGGAAGCAGAGGATTAAATGCTTTATCAAGAGCGATGCTAGGTAGTGTATCAAATAAGGTGCTAAATCATATTAAAATTTCTGTATTAATAGTGAGATAGAATTACTTTTTTATAAATAATAAATTAAAATTTTTATCTACAGCCCAGTTAATCTAGGTTGTAGATTTTTTTATTGAATTGTCACAGAATCGTAATTTGAAATCTCCATAGAATTATAATATAATTCTATGAAACAGCATAATTTATTTGATTGGAGTTGGATAGGAGATGAAAAAGAAAATATTTAAATTTATTACAATAGGTGCTACTGTTTTAACTATGACTTTAAACACTATTTCTGTTAATGCAAATTCTAGTGGTATGGGAATGCAGCTTTTAAAGAAATATAACTCAAATGAAATAATTTACTTAAAAAATAAACCAATAGAGATACCTGTATATGCCAAAGAGCAGACAGAACAGTTAAGAGGGGTATGGGTGTCCACGGTGTATAACTTAGATTTTCCATCTAAAAAGGGATTGACTGAATGGGAGTATAAGAATGAGTACATAAGGATTTTAGATAATTTAGAAGCCTTAAATATGAATGCAGTTATATTTCAAGTTAGACCGAAATTAGATGCATTTTATGAATCAAATATAAATCCTTGGTCAGAGTATTTAACTGGTACACAGGGTTTAAGTCCTGAATGGGATCCATTAGAGTGGATGATTGAAGAAGCTCATAATCGTGGAATGGAATTTCACGCTTGGTTTAATCCATATAGAGTAACTACTGGAAGTGAACAGTTGTCTGATTTAGCTTCTAATAATTGGGCAAGACAAAATCCGCAATATGTTTTTAATTTTGGTGGTAAGCTTCAATTAAATCCAGGAGAACCTGAAGTAATTAAATATATTAATGATAGTGTAATGGAAGTAGTAGAAAACTATGATATAGATGCAGTTCATTTTGATGATTATTTCTATCCTTTTAAGAGTGGAGATAGCTGGTATGCAAAGGAGGAAGAAGCCGCATTTAATAAGTATGGAAGTGGATTTAAAAATAGGGATGATTGGAGAAGAAACAATGTGGACAAGCTAATAGAAACTGTTCATAACTCCATTAAGACTTATAATAATAACAATAATAAGAGTGTACAATTTGGTATTAGTCCTTTTGGTATATGGGGGCATAAAGATCTGCATCCAGAAGGAAGTATAGAGGGAACAGGTTCTTTAACACCTAGAACATCTAGAGCTTCTTATGATGATCAATTTGCAGATACAAGAAAATGGGTTAAAAATAATTGGATTGATTATATAGCACCACAAATTTATTGGACCTTTGATGAGAAGGCGGCACCTTATGGAGAATTAGTTGATTGGTGGACTGATGTGGCAAATGGAACAGAAGTAAATTTATATATTGGTCATGCCAGCTATAGAAAAGCTGATGTAAATAATAAGAATTTAAGTTGGAAAAATCCTCAGGAAATATCAAATCAGCTTAAGTTTAATAGTTTATATGATGAGATAAAGGGAAGTATATTCTTTAGTTATAGATCTTTATTAGAAAATGTAAATAATCCAGTGAATAACGAGTTTATTAATATTCTCAAGACGGAGCATTTTACTAGTAAGATTTCATCACCCACTAAATCTGAGACAAGTCATAGTGAAGTACAAGCTCCATTGAGTTTAAGGTCAATAGGAACTAACTATGGAAATATATTGATTTGGGAAGATTCCCCAACAAATGATGCTATATCTTATTTAGTATATCGAGGAGCAATTGAAGATGGAAGTAATGAAGGAAAAAGTATTGTTAGAAAAGTAGATAGAGATAATTATAATGCTTTTGTCTTTATAGACAAAAATGTTGATTTGTCTATGAGATATAAGTATGCAATAACAGCTTTAGATAAAGTAAATAATGAGAGTAGACCTCGTGAGCAGGATTAGACCATTAAAAATATAAAGAAATAAGTAATAAGGAAAGATCTAATTTAATTTTAATGTATAAATAGGACAAGGGAATCGCTTCTTTAATAAGCGATTCCCTTTGTTGATTAGTGTATACCTTCTATACTAGTACCCTCTTTAGAGATTTGACCATCAATCTATTTCAAGAATTTCAGAGAGATGGAGATAAAACAAATGAGCTTAATGAAATTATACTAAGTAAGAAATTTTAAAAGATATAATAATACTTTGAAATTAGATAAATCATTAGATATAAAGAAACTTATTGGGTATAATTAAATTAGGGAATAAGATGAAGCCTTATTAAACCAAATCGAATAGGGGGAAAGTCTTATGTTTAAAAGAAAGAATAAAATTCAAAAGAGAAATAAATCAGATGACTTTGAACTAGTTCTATTAAAAATTATTAATAATGAATACGAATTTAACATGGTAAAAGGTATATTGGATGAACATAAGATTCCGTATATAGTAAAGGAGCATGGAATTGGCGGCTATATGAGAATAATTAGTGGTACATCTAATGAAAGAGTTGATATACTAGTAGAAAAATCAGTATTTGAAAAAGCAAAGGCTATTTTAGAGCAATTTGGGCTACAATAGTAAAATTCAACTACTAAAAATAAACTTATTTAAAAGCCATATAGATTTTTATATGGTTTTTAAAGGATGGAAAAAATAGGCTTGTGAAATTATTGAAGAAATATAAGCGAGGTAAAAATCTAAAAATACATTAAGAAGATTAGTGCATATTCTTAAAGCTTATAATCCAAGGATTATTTATATTTTCTTCAATAATTTTTCTAGATAAATTAAACCAACTTTTGCATTCGTCAAGTATTATAGAATCTGAAGTTACTACTCTTTCCATTTTAGAAAGTATACTATCAGGATTCGATACTAGTTCTACCTTTAAAGGGATTTTCCATGTATCTTCAAGATTAGTAATTTTACTTTTTAATATCCCAGAATTAGAGACTGGTGAGTCAAGGAAAAAAATTACCTTAGGAACTTCAAGCTGATTTAATTTATTTCCAATAAGTTGTAAAGCTATGTCAGTTTTATCTATAGGTTTATAAGTACCCCTTAAGCCTGCTAAATCTCTTATAACACCATCATTTCCAAATATAAGTGGACTTCCTGATAATGCTACCTCAAGAGTTATAATTAAATTGAATCCATCTATATGCATACACCCATTTTTAGCTATTTCCAATGGAAGCATAGTTGATTTTCTTTTTTTATATTGTAATTCAGTTGAAGTTGCTCTTTTTAGTGCAATTCTTTGTCTTGCAGAAAGCTGATAATGTCCTCCAACAAATTCTAATATTGAAGATAATTTATAATTTCTATCTAACAACCATTCAATTTCTTCTTGCGCAATACTAAGTTTTATTAAAGATTGCTCTGAAAACCATTTATGATCGTTAGGATCAAATCCTCTTTTTACTATTTTTACAGACAATGTCACTCCTCCTAAAGTTTAAGGTTAAATATTTGATTTCCTTATATATTATTTACTTATTGTCAAGATATTAATAAAAAAGATATTAGAATAACTTATATGGGGATAATTTGTTGGTTCTTACAAATACTATATATAGTGATAATTTAATTAATAGGAGATGAATTTAATGTCAAAAAATAAATTAATTGTTCCTGAAGCCAGAGAAGCCTTAGAAAAGTTTAAAATGGAGATTGCAAATGAATTTGGAGTAGATGATCCTAGAAATTTGGCATCCAAACATACTGGTTTGGTAGTACGAGAATTAATAAGAATGGGAGAAGAAGAGCTTATAGATAATAAGAAAATAGAGTAAGAAATATAGACCATAGATAGACATATGGTCTTTTTAATTATACTTTATTCCTATTATATATTATTAAAATTGAAAGAGAACTATAGATGGAATAAAGCATTATTAATGATATAATACTTATAATAAAATAAAGTTTTATACATATCCATTATAAAATTTTATTAGGACAAAAAAGTTGTAAAATAGGAGAAAGTTATGAAAAAAATAATGCTTAAAACAATGGTTATTCTTATTACAATGGTTTTAATATCTTTTTTAGTAATAGAAAGTCTAATTATTATTGAGGGAAAAAGAATATCAACAGAAAAAGTGGATTATGTTATCGTACTAGGAGCAAGACTTTATGGAGATATACCTTCTCCAGCCTTATTAGAAAGACTCAAGATAGCTAAAGGATATTTACTTGAGAATAAAGAGGTAAAAGTAGTGGTATCAGGTGGACAAGGTTCAAATGAGGATATTGCAGAGGCATATGCTATGGAGAAGTACTTAGTAGATAATGGTATTGAAAAAAGCAGGATAATTATCGAAGATAAATCTACATCTACTTTTCAAAATCTGAGGTTAAGTTTAGATAAGATAAGGGAAGTAGATGATAAAGAAAATATAAAGATTTTAATTGCATCTAATAGGTATCATATTTTCAGGTCAAAATTATTAGCAAAGAGATTAGGATTAATTCCTTATGGATTGCCTGCCAAAACACCACCCATAATTATCTTCAAATCTTATATTAGAGAATATTTTGCTGTAATAAAATCTTTTTTCTTAGATAAAATGTAGAATTCATGGGTAATTAGGATGCGAAAATTATTTAGCTTAAGTACTTGACTACCACCTTGGGGAATAGATTAAGCTTAAATTAGGAGGTGGTAATAATGCAAATTAATGAAGTTTGCAAACAAACAGGATTAACTAAGAAAGCAATTGAATATTATCAGAACAAGGGATTGATCTCCCCAATAATAAAAGAAAATGGATATAGGGAGTTTACAGATGATAACCTTGAACAATTGAAGATGATTTCTTTGCTAAGAAGGCTTGATTTAAGTACAGATGAGATTAGAGAAGTAATGGAAAGTAAGGATAAGAAATCTGTTCTAATAATGATAAAGCAAGAAAAGCAAATTCAAGCAAAGGCGAAACTAGCCCGAATAGAATTAATTGAAGAATTAATTCGTGAGGAAGATATGTATAAGGTTCAAGATAGGATTAATTTACTAGAGCAACAAACTACAATAAAAGAAAAATTGATGATGGCTTTCCCTGGATATTATGGTCGTTATATTAGTATTCATTTTGGTCAATTTCTCAATGAACCTATAAAGACAGAGGAACAAAATAGAATGTATGGTATAATAGTTGATTTCTTAGACAATATTGAATCAATACAAATACCGGAAGAGCTCCAACCTATATTAGATAAAGCTAATCTTGATATAGAAGACGAGGTACTGGAAAAACTTAATCAAAATATGCAAGCTGTATATGATGACTTTGAAACATACTGGAAAAACAACAAAGATAGTATAATTGAATATGCAGAGTTTAAGAAATCAGAGGAGTATCAAGATTCTATGATGACTCAGCAAATGAATTTATTTCGTAAGTTTGGAGAAACGAGTGGATACTATGATATATTTATTCCAGCAATGCGAAAACTAAGTCCAGCATATGATAAATATTATGAAAAGATGCTAGAAGCCAATGAAAAATTAATCCAGAAGATTCCGGAGATAGAGAAATGGTAAATTAGGCTTTAGGGAAACTTCTCACTTTTACCATATTATTAAACTAAAATATGAAAAGGCCAGCTTGTGAATATATGATTTTAAAAGATAGGGATGGATATTAGATCAATGATTAATATTGTTTTTCTAAAGGAAGGGGAGCCTATTGCATCATATGGTGTAGATAAAAATGGTGTATATTGTCTGGATGCTAAAATAGAAAACTATAAATTAAAAGGTGACAGTTTGAATTATGATCGAATACTAGAGATATATGATGAAAGTAAAAATGAGAATTAATAAGAAGAATTTATTGTGAACTTAGGAATTAGACAATGAGAAATGAAATGGAATATGATATTTGTAATAGAGAAAGGACTAAGAAGCTATAATAGTAGTTTCAAGGTCTTTTTTTCTTTATTGACATATATAGATAATCTATATATACTATATATAGATTATCTATATATGGAAAGGAAGGGAAGATATGGCTATTAATAAGAATCTAATTACTGGGAGCACAACAATGTTAATATTAAAGCTCCTTGAAGAAAAGGACATGTATGGCTATTTAATGATTGAAGAATTGGCTAAGAAATCGGATAATACATTTTCATTAAAGGCAGGTACACTTTATCCATTACTTCATAGTTTGGAGCTAGAGGGTATGGTGAATTCATATGATGAAAAGGCAGATAGTGGAAGAATAAGAAAATATTATAGTATCACCAAGAAAGGTAGAAAAATGCTTGAAGAAAAGAAAGATGAATGGAAGACATATGCTTCAGCTATTAACAAAGTCTTACAAGGAGGTGCTAGTTTTGGAACAATCTAATAAAATCAAAGAATATTTAGAAACAGTTTGTGAGCAAATAAGGTGGAAAAAGGCTCATGGAATTATTTCAGAGGAAATAGAGAATCACATTATTGACCAAAAAAACGCTTTTTTAGACGATGGATTAGATGATGAAACAGCAACTGCTAAGGCAATATTAGAAATGGGGGATCCTGTTACTATAGGTACAGGATTAGATGGCGTTTACAGACCAAATCCGGAGTGGGGAATAATTATATTGACTAGTGTAATGCTCCTTCTAGGTATAGTGATTAGAGCTTTTATTACGTATGACTATCAGATGTCATGGAAATTAATTAATGGTATAGTATATACTTTGATAGGTGTAGCTTTTATGACTATTGCATATTTCTTAGATTTCAGTATTATAGGTAAATATCCTAAGACGATATATTTTGGGTTGATTATAACAACTATAGGAATTGTGATTTTAGGTCGTACAATTCGGGGACAGAATTTCTATGTTAAGTTTATTATGCTGTTATTTCCGACGGCTCTTACGGGAATATTATATACTATGAGGAGTAAGGGGTATTGGGGAATAATCTTAAGTGGAGTATATTGCATTATACCAGGGATTATTTGTTTTAAGGCAGGATTATCAAGTTTAGCATTATATTTCATAACCTGTTTCATATTGATTATATTTGCGATAATAAAAGGTTGGTTTAATGTAAAAAAGATTAATGCCTTATTACTTGTTTGTATATTAACAGTCATCTTATCCATAGTTATATTAGTATCCATGAATGGTTATCAATTAGATAGACTAAAAGGTGCATTTGATCCTACGGTAGGAGGATATATGAAAAATATAGTAAAAAAGATAACCGAAAATGCGCAGTTTATAGGAAATAATAGATATGGAATTGATACGAGTAACTTAATTGAACTGGAATATATAGATACGGACTATTTATTAATCCACCTAATCGATAAAATAGGTTGGATATCGTTTATAGTAATAATGCTTATTATCTTAGCTTTTATTATTCGCTCTCTTAAATTTAGCTTAACTCAAAAAGGAGTATTAGGAGGAGTGGTGTCGTTTTCCGTTATAATAAATTTTACAATGCAGGTTTTAGTATACGTTGCAAATAATTTAGGTTTCCAATTAATTGCACCACTAACACTGCCTCTAATTTCTTATGGTGGGATTGGCACAATAATAAATATGTTTTTAATAGGCATTATGCTCTCAGTATATAAATCTGGCATCTTATATAAAAATGATAATAAGTTAGATATAAGTTCTAATAAAAATAAGATTTTTCAGTTTATAGATGGAAAATTAATTATTGATTTTAATAGAAGATAAATAAAGTTTATCACTCCTATAAACTATTTATAATATAATTACAATTTGCTGTGATTGGATAAGTTTACTGTATTGCTTGATAATATAATGTCAATTGGGGTATAAGATACAATATAGAAATAATTTTCTAAAATAAATTTATAGGGGTGATAAATTGGGAAAATATAATGTTTCAAATCGAGATCTTATTTTGTTTTTGGGGATTACTTTTGGATTAACGGCTATAATGGGGATTGCTATGGGATTAGCATATCCTACATATTCAGTAGATTCTTTCCCTCTCACGCAGATGTATTATCCTGCTCTTGGTGTTATGGTTACTTTGCTATTGAATAAAAAATGGAGAAAGGAACTACCAAAGAATTTTTTTCTAACATATTTATTTTTCGCACTCACATCAATAGTTTATCTTTTAGTAAAAATATTTGGATTTAATCAAAACCCAAATGCTCATTTAGAGATATGGCTTATGATAGGTAGTTTTTTATTAATTATTGCATATAACAGTGATAATAAGGAAACGATAGAGAACTTCGGATTAAAGTTTACAAAGAATATAAGGTCATCAACTATCCATATTTTATTATTTGTTATTCTATATTTAACTGCTATATTTATATCGTCACTGCTGGCTGGAGAGGTAGATAGCGTTATAGCACCATTTAAGAGCTTAGAAACCTGGATTAAAGTGTTACTCCTACCGCTTTCCTTTCCATTTACTTATATTGCATTTTTTGGAGAAGAATATGGATGGAGATATTTCTTACAGCCAGCTATTCAAGAACGAATAGGAAAAAGAAGGGGAGCAATAGTTGTAGGACTAATTTGGGGGATTTGGCATTTACCAATAAATATGTTCTATTATAGCCCAGAAACATCTCTTTATTCTGTCATAAATCAATTAATAGTTTGTATTGGATACTCAGTTTTCTTTGGATATGTATATATGAAGACTGAAAATATATGGACTATATCCATGATACATTTTATGAATAATAATCTCGGTTATGTATTATACGGTGCTAACGGAGCCAATATAGTATTTACATGGCAGTCAGTTTTAGTAAATTTATTACTTTTTTCAACAGTATATATGCCATTCTTACTAACTAAAGAGTATAGAAAGTCAGATATAGATATGGTGGAAACAGTGGAAGATACTGATGAAGGAATTGAGGTCACTAAGAAAGATATATTAAGTTAGAGATATGATTAGTCAAAAAATTAGATAAACATTTTACTTATATTCTTAATCAAGATGAAACTTTATCTTTTAGACTTAGTCAATAAATAATAGCAAAATAATCTAGATTTCCATTGAGTTTAGTATATGGTGAAGTTAAATAGTATCTATAGATAGGCACTTGGTAATAAGTGTTTAATCTATAGGTACTTTTTATTTTAATTTAAACTATTTTAGTATTTTGATATTATTGAATAATAAAATTTGGAAATTTTATGAAAAGTGAAATGACTAATATTGACATCATATTAAAAATGATTTACTATGATATATATCATAGTGAAGTGAGGTGTTGAAAATGAAATTGATTTATGAAGCTATTTCTTGGATTGAACAAAGTCATAAGAATAGTTCCCCGTTTTTTAATCAAAAAGATAAAGCTATGAGCATTATAAGACGCTATATTATGTGGCTATGGATTAATGAAATTGAATTAAATTTTTCGAGTGAAAAAAGAAAGAAGTATTTAGAAGAATGCTATATACAAGCAGAAGGAGATATCTTAGCTGGAATTTTAAATCTAGACATAGAACAAGAGGATAAGGCAAGGCTTATTTACTTTCTTTATTTGAGTGATGAAGAAAAACAAGAATTAATTGAATCCATAGAAGAAGCAAAAGAGGAGGTAAAAAGAATTTACCATGAAGAGAAGGTTAACTACCATAATAATGAAAAGAACATATTAGAGCAATTGAAAAATCCTAAATATATGAATCAATTAGTAAATCTTCGTTTTCAATCGGAAGTAAAGGTTATTCCATATGTAAGTCTAATAGATAAAGACTCTATGAAATTGCATTATCAACAAAATCGTGGTGTTTTGTTGATAATAGGACATGAATATAATATAAAAAATGATATCTTCATGTATAGTCACAAGTCGAGCCTAGAAAAGTTTAAAGCATTAGGAGATGATACAAGGCTTAAAATAGTAGAATCAATTATAGAAGAACCTAAGACTGCATCTGAATTATCTTCACTATTAAACTTAACAATACCAACAATAGCTCACCATTTAAAGGTACTAGTTTTAGCAGGAATTATTTCTACTTGTGTAAATACTGAAGAAACAACTAAAGTAACCTACGAATTATATTATCCTGGAATAGAAAATCTCATTGCTAACTTAAACAAGTTGATGCTAGGAGGGATAAGATGAATTTAGTAAAGCAACACAAGTCATTTCTTATATTATTACTGTCATTGATACTCTTAAATTCTACAGCTATAATGATGACTCCTATACTTTTGAATCAATGGATTAATCAAGATATAAATATAGGGATTAGGCAAGTAGGGAGCATAGCAATATTATTAGTATTTTCTTATATTATCCAAATTATATTGATTTATTTAAGAGAAAAATTTGCATTAAATTTTAATATCCATCAAGCTACTAGTTTAACTAAGAAATTTTTCGGTTTAACTTATGATGATATTAATACAAAAGGGCCAACATATTATCTAGAAAGAATAGCTATTAGTGTTAATAGTTTATATATCTATTTAACAGATGGATTTGTGCAGATGGTAGTAAATGTAATTATTGTCTGTGCAATTATTGTCCTAGTACTTACTTTCAATCAGCTGTTAGCAGTTATTCTTCTGGGACTATTGCCTATTAATTATTTTGGCTACAGATCATTGAATAAAGAATTGCAGAAGAGATCAAAGGTTATGCAAGAAGAAACTTCTAGTGGTTGGAAAGATATATTAAATTTATGCAAGGAAACAGATTATATAAAACAACTAGCTACAAAGGATGCCTTGCTAGAAACAATGAAGGAACCTTTTACAAGAATTTACAGCTCTATTGCAAAAGTCAATAGTTTCGCTCAAGGGATAAGTGCTACTCTATGTTCTTTTAATGAGTTGATGAAAAATTTAATGATTCTTTTGTTAGCTTATGGAGTAATTGTTAATGGTGAGAGTCCGCTGTCTATTGTCTTATTTAGCATTATATTACCATTGTATTTTAATGCAATAAATGGAATAACTAATGCTAATTTAGCTTCAAGAGATTTAAAGGAAAGCTCTCGATTTATAGAATATTTAGATGAAAATCAAGAAAATAGTGGTACAAAAATAATATCTTCAATAGAGAAGATAGAATTTAATATTAAGAACTTGTCTATAGGAAATCAAACCCTAAAATCAAATATTCAAGGTATTTTTGAAAAAGGGGATATTGTATCAGTAAATGGAGATTCAGGTACAGGAAAGTCAACTTTGATGAAACTATTACCCAAATTTAGAGTAACTGATACTGTTCTTATTAATAGTATAGATATTAGAGATATTAGTAATGAGAGTTTAAGAAAGCAATTAGTCTATATGTCTCAGGAAGTTCCAATAGTGACAGGTACATTAAGAGATAATTTATTCTTAGGGAGAGCTTATAATGATAAAGAAATTAACCAATTAATAAAACTTCCAATTTTACAGTCAATTTTATCTAATAAATCATTAGATACAGTAATTGAAGAAAATGGAGCAAATCTTTCTGGTGGAGAGAAGCAGAAGATTGCATTAAGTAGAGTAATTTTTAATGAGGTCGATGTATTTGTTTTGGATGAAATAACTAGCAATATTGATAAGGAAACAGCAGGAGAAATTTATAAGACTATCATGTCAATAAATGAGGACAAGATTACTTTCATTATATCTCACGATAAGATGCATCTTCCATATTGTAATAAGGTTATTGATTTACAATGATATATCAATTCTCCCAGCTATTTACTTCACATTATTTTCCATCTATAATAGATATAAGTAGATTTTTAACATAAATTGTTAGCATTAGCTTTATGATTGGAGGAGGAATTAAATTGAGTATTGATGTACAAAAGATTTTAGGTAGTATGAAAAAATATTTGGATATACCTAGTCCAACTGGGAATACAAAGGAAGCTATATTAGAAATTCAAAAGGATTTGGAAGAATTAGGATTAAGTATTAAAATGACTAATACAGGAGCTTTAATCGCAACTTTAAAGGGAGAGAATGATGATGATCATGTATTGATATCAGCCCATATGGATACCTTAGGTGGAATGGTCAAAGAAATAACTAATGATGGTAAGTTAAGATATACTAGAGTTGGTGGTGGCAGCTGGTCTGCAGTTGAGGGAGAAAATTGCCATATAATAACAAGAAAAGGTAAAAAAATTCGAGGATCTATAATTCCAAAGATGGCCTCTACGCATATATACGGACAAGAGAAAGCAAGTGTAGTTAGAGATCAAACAAATATGTTTGTTAGAATAGACGAAATAGTGAAATCAAAAAAAGATGTACTAGACTTAGGCATTAGAGTAGGGGATTATATTGCTATGGATACTAGAACTGAAATAACAGAATCTGGATTTGTAAAATCAAGATATTTAGATAATAAGTTAGCAATAGGCATAGTATTAGAAATATGCAGATATTTCAAAGAAAACTCTCTAATGCCAAAGCATACTACATATTTTTACATTAGCAATTATGAAGAAGCAGGTCATGGAGTTTCTTTTATTCCAGAAAAGACAAAGGAAATGATAGCAATAGATGTAGGAATAGTAGGCGAGGGGCAAGAATCTAATGAGTTCAGTGTAAGTATTGCAGCAAAAGATAAAAAAAGTCCATATGATTATGAATTCAGAAATAGACTTGTAGACATAGCAGAAGAAAATAATATAGATTATGTTGTTGATGTGTATAATTTTTATAGTTCTGATGCCAGCCAATGTATGTTACAGGGGAAAGACGTAATTTTTGCTGCTTTAGGACCAGCTGTAGATGCATCACATCATTATGAAAGAACTCATATTAAGTCTATAATAAATACAACAAATCTATTGATCAAGTATTTAATCTAGAAAACCTAATACATATGGAGTATGTCATTAATAGTTTTATCCCTAGACAATGGAGTATTAATATGGTACTATATCAATAATAGAATGAAAGGGGTGCATCGATGATTACATTTCTTGCTAAATAATGAATTAAATAAGTACAACTATTATATTTGCTTTGAGCAGAGGCAAGTTTTGTTGTGCAGATTTAGCGAGAAATCTCATTCAATATGTTGCATTAACTTCATCATTAATGATAATTAGAAGATTATTTTTGTATTTTAAGTTGAGAGTTTTCTGCTCTCAACTTTTTTGTTGTTTATGAATACCACCCGCTAAGCGGGTGGTTCCAAAGAGCTTTCAGCGGTGA